>CAKZUU010000341.1 GCA_937922175.1 uncultured Gemmataceae bacterium | reverse complement strand
CCTCTGCCGCAGTGGGGCTTCCAAGGGATCGCGGTCGGAACGGCGGTCAGTCATGTCATCGGCAGTGCCATCGTCGTGGCCGTTCTTCTCCAGGGACGATACGGCCTGAGACTCCACTTGCGCGGACTTCGACCCGATGTCGCGTTGATGTATCGCCTGTTGCGTGTCGGCGTTCCGGCAGCGATTGACACCTTTTCCGTCATTTTGGGCCAACTTTGGTTCCTCCGCCTGATCAATCAAATCGGTGTCGGAACGATGCGAGATGTTACGGTGGCAGCCCATGGCCACGCGATCCGATGGGAGGGACTGGGCTATCTCTCGGGGAAAGCGTTCGGCGTGGCGGCCATGGCGTTGGTCGGCCAGAACTTGGGCGCGGGTCGGCCACGACGGGCTGCCCAAGGTGGTTGGACTGCGCTCTGGTTGGGAGCGGCCTTCATGTCGCTGATGGGAGTGATCTTCTTCTCTCTTGCGGAACCGATGTTCCAACTCTTTTCCCCGGGTGATCATCAGCGGCCGGTGATCGACGTCGGCGTTCCGGTGCTTCGACTCGTCGCGTTTGCCATGCCCGCTCTGGCGTGCACCAACATCCTCACCGAAGCGCTACGCGGTGCCGGCCACACTCGGACCCCCGTGTTCATCACTTGGTTGGGATTCCTCGGCGTGCGGATCCCTTTGGCATATGCGCTCACTCGCGACAGCCTCGACCTCGGCTTATTCGGTGCCTGGCTCGCCATGTTCGCCGATTTGCACCTCCGGGGCGGGCTTTTCGTCTGGCTGTTCGCCCGCGGTCGTTGGCAGCAGACACGCGTCTGAGAACATTCCAGTCAATGCGACCGACCCGATTTTATTTTCGGTCCGAACGCGAGCGGTCCAATGAAACAACCACGGGCACAGGGCAGAGGGGTTTGCTACTTGTGGGTTCGGCGAGCAGATCGGCCAAGGTACTGCCGCGAAATGCCAACTCGATGGCCTCTAAGGCACTGTCGATTTTTTTGTGCAAGGGGCACAGTGACGTGCGGTGGGTGGAGAAATCTAACGGGCAGGCGCGAATGCGCTGAATCGGCTCGACACACTGCACCACGTCCCAAATCGTCACCTGGGAGGGATCGGAGGCAAGTTGAAAACCGCCGTGAAGTCCCCGTTGCGAGCGGACGATTCCACCCCGACTGAGACTTTGCAGGACCTTCGCCAAATACGGTGCTGGCACCCGAGTAGCTCGGGCGATCTCCGGCGTGGTGCAAGCCTTGCCCTGATCGGCCAAAAACACCGCGGCTCGCAAGGCGTATTCAACGGTTTGTGAGAACATTCCATCTCGCCCGTGTGCGACACCGCACATTATATCAATCGGCATGGGATTTGATTCGTGAAGGCGACATGGCTCTGACGCGAATGTCCCGCTTGGCTTTCGTCTGTTGCGTTCTCCTGGGAGCGATCCTCGGCGTGGGAGCGTACACGTTCCGGTTTGCCGAGGGGACCGCGTACTTAAGCAACGATCCCCGTGCTTGTGTGAACTGCCATGTCATGCGCGACCACTACGACGGTTGGCAAAAAGCGAGTCATCACACTGCCGCCACCTGCAACGATTGTCATGTGCCGCACGATCTGGTAGGCAAGTATCTTTCGAAAGTGCGGAACGGGTTTTGGCATTCCTACGGATTCACGACGCAAAACTTCCATGAGCCGATTCGAATCAAACCCGGCAATGCCGAGGTCCTGCAAGCGAATTGCATCGACTGTCATGGTGGCGTGGTCCGTGAGATCGTGGACCGAGGATCCGCAGCGGACGCCAGCAACAACTGCCTGCGGTGTCACGACGCCATTGGCCACGGATCGCTTCGTTGACCCGATGTCGCCGACTCAACATGGGACGCCCATTGACGTCGAGAACTCGAGGTTCCCCATTTGCTGAGGATCGTCATGACCCAAACCGTCGTCCGAAAACCCGTTTGGCCTTACCTGGTGGTGATCGCCCTTTCCGCCGCGGCGACTTTCGGTCTGACCGCCCTCCTCATGAACATCGCCCAGCGCAAGAACGAAGCGCGGGAACAATATTTTCAGTTGGCCGAGATCGGCGAAGACGTCGTCGACCCCGAGATCTGGGGACGTAATTTTCCCCGTCAGTACGACTCGTACAAACGAACGGTGGACAACGAACGAACACAGCATGGCGGCAGCGACGCTCTGCCCCCGTCGAAACTCGATGCCGACCCCAGGTTGAAACGGATCTTTGCCGGCTATCCGTTCAGCGTCGATTATCGCGAGAAGCGTGGCCATGCCTACATGTTGGCCGACCAAGAGCAAACCGAGCGCGTCCATCGCTTTAAACAAACCGGCGCGTGTTTGCACTGTCACAGCTCGGTCCTACCGCTGTATCGTCATTTGGGCAACGGCGACCTCGAGGCCGGTTTTGTCAAAGCCTGTGCCATGCCTTACCAGCAGGCTCACGACTTGACCGACCCGTCGGGAAACCGGCTGGTGACGCATCCCGTCAGCTGCGTCGATTGCCACGATTCGAGGACGCTTGAACTGCGGATCACTCGTCCGGCGTTTCTCCACGGCATCCATGCCTTGGCGGATAGCTCGGCCGATGTCCCGCATTTGGCGAGCATCGTGCAATGGCGCAAAGACCGTGAGACGGGCCGCATCCCCGCGACGGCGAAATATGATCCCAATGAGCGAGCCACACGACAGGAAATGCGCAGCTTCGTCTGCGGGCAGTGTCATGTGGAATACTACTTCCGCGGCGAGGGCAAATTGGTCACGTATCCCTGGCACAAAGGCTTGCGTGCCGACGATCTGGAGGCCTACTACGAAGAGATCGGCTTCCGCGATTGGAGCCACGCCGAAACCAAGGCCCGAGTTCTCAAAGCGCAGCATCCCGAATTCGAGTTATGGAATCAGGGGATTCACGCCCGCAGCGGCGTGGCCTGTGCCGATTGCCACATGCCCTATCGTCGCGAGGGGGCCGTCAAAGTCAGTGACCATCAGGTCCGCAGTCCGATGTTGCAAGTGAACCGCTCCTGCCAGGTTTGCCACCGCTACAGCGAGGAGGAGTTACGCGCCCGTGTCGATACGATTCAACAACGAACGCTCGTTCTCTTGGATCGCGCCGAGAATGTCCTCATCGAGATGTACGACGCATTGAAAAACGCGGAAGCGGCCGGTGTCGATCCCGAGCGTCTGCAACGAGCGCGCGAGTTGCATCGCAAAGCACAATGGCGGGTCGATTTCGTCCTGTCGGAGAATTCGCGTGGTTTTCATGCCCCTCAGGAGGCGGCCCGACTGCTTGGCGAGGCGATCGACTTCGCTCGTCAAGCACAAATCGACGTGTTGCGGAAATAAACGGAAACTCGGTCAAGACCGAAGCCCCTGACAATTCCGTTCGTGCCGTGCTCGTCGCTATTTCCCGGGCGACCATCACGAAGAAACCCTTGAAACCCGAGAATCCTCCCCGTTATGCTCAAGTGGACAGGCGATTGGACCGAGAGGCCACCCCCGAGACGTGATCCATGCCCCGTTTTCTTTCCGGAACGTGCGTTCTGCTCCTGACCGTGTTGCCCTCGATTCCCGCGGAAGAACCGTCATCAAAGGCAGACTCCATTTCCTCGATCATTCAGGAATTGGCTCATCGTGATTATCGCCGGCGCGAATCGGCCCTGAAGCGACTAGAATCGAGCGGCCCCGACAGCCTTCCCGCACTCCGACAAGCGCTGGAGCAGACGAAAGACGCCGAAGTCCGCCGACGCCTCACCAGCGTCTTGGAGCGAGTCGAGCGCGTCGCCACCCTGATGCCCAAAACCGTCAATATTGTCGTCCAGGATCGTCCCGTCTCGGATGTGATCCGCGAACTTGCTCGTCAAACGGGTTATCCCCTGGTGTATCAAGGGGGCGGTGGTAAACATCTCGTCACGCTGAATCGGCCTCGGGCGACCTTCTGGGAAGTCATGGATGACCTCAACCGCCTGACCGGCGCGATGATGTACCACAACGAGGGCCAGGGGTTGATCATCTACGACCAAGATGGGTATTGGCCCCACGTCGTCCTGCATGGTCCTTTTCGCATCGTTGCGAACAACTTCGGCTACCAGAAAAATCGACAGTTGGGACCGATCCCCAAAAACCCTCTCCACGACCACTCGCCGAATGAATCGCTGACATTCACGTTTCAGATCTTCAGCGAGCCGAAACTCCCCATATTGGGTGTCGGGCAACCCCGCGTGCTGGAAGCGATTGATGAATTCGGCCAGTCGATGAAGCCAGCGACTATGCCTCACGAGGCGATGTACCAAGCCGTTTTCGGCGGTTACCGCATGTATCAAGCCGGCTCCAATGTGAACCTTCATTGGCCCAACAAAGAGGCTCGATCTGTCAAACGATTGCAAATTGCTCTCCCTCTGACCTTGCTCGCCGACCAGAAGCCGCTCGTGGTGATCGACAATATCCTCAAGGCGAAAGACCAGAAAACGGCTCAAGGGGAAGTCGAACTCATCGTCCACGAGGTCAAAGAGTTGAACCCGTCCCAATACCACGTGCGCCTCACCGTGAGGAACATGGCGGCGAACGCGGCCCAAGATTTCAATTGGATGAATTCGGTGAACCAGCGCATCGAATTGCTCGACGCTCGGGGAAACAAATACGTTTCACAGGGTTTCAATTGGGAGAACAGCAATCCCGGGCACGTGCAAGCAACGTTCATCTTCGGAAGTAACGGTCGAGCCGACGTCGGTCCGCCTGCTCGTCTGGTCTATCTGCACTGGTCGCTGATGCAGCATACCATTGAATTCCAGTTCCGCGACTTGCCCTTGCCCTAGCCTTCGGCGGGCTGATGGCAAAGATCGATCGCCACGAGGCTTCACCAAGCGGCAATGGGGGCGGAGTCAAAGCGTTCCCATCCCCCGGGATGACTCAAATGAGTCACGAGCAAGCGGGGTCAGCGGGTCCAATGACGGGTCAGAACCAAGAAAATCCTCGCTTGCCTACGAAGGCTGACACATTTCCTCCGTCAGAGTCGGGGGAGGACCGAATGAAACGGGCATCTTCAGGGCCTTTCGGAGACGGGCCAGGTACTCCCGGCGTCGGATATTGAAGGCTCCCAAGGCGGCGGTGTGGTCGTTGAGGATTTGCGTGTCGAAGAGGTCAAAGCCGCGCCGAAGCAAATGTTCAAACAGATGATAAAGGGCGACCTTCGAGGCATCGCGAACGCGGTGAAACATCGACTCGCCGGCGAAGAATCCCCCGATGGCGACACCGTAGACCCCGCCGGCCAGCACATCGTCGCACCAGACCTCGACACTGTGGGCGTATCCCAAATAATGGAGCCGGGTGTACGCCTCGATCACCTGCCGAGTGATCCACGTACCCTCGGGACGGTCGGAACAGCCCAGGATGACATCGGGGAAGCATCGATCGAAGGTCACGCGGAACTTCTTGGAGCGGATCGTGCGCGCCAATCGCCGCGGAACGTGAAGGTCGTGGAGTTCAAAAATAGCCCGGGGGTCCGGCGACCACCAACAGATCGGCTCCCCCTCCTCGTACATGGGAAATACCCCTTGACGGTAGGCCAGGAGGAGTCGCTCAGGCTCAA
>CAKZUU010000340.1 GCA_937922175.1 uncultured Gemmataceae bacterium | reverse complement strand
GGGGATCCCTCCCCGCCGTGAAGCCATCCCCGACCCCACGGATGTCGGCAGCCGTTCCGAAAGCTGCCCGGTGAGACCTGCGGGCCGATGCCGCATTTCCCCGTCCTTTAAAGGTGCCGACTTTTATCGCGCTTTCCGTCTCAGGTCAATCCGAACTGATCCAGGGCGACGCGTTTCCTTTTCGTGACCAGGATCGGGCACCTTGGGAAGCCGACCCGCCTCCCCACCGGAACTCCCGCCCTACCGACAAAATCTCACCGCCGCCGACTCCGTTCCTGCGCCGCGATTTGCGCCTGATGTGACGCCTCCTGCGCTTCCCGTGGTCGCCCCGCCTGACGGTAGGCGGAAGCCAACGCCGACCACCACTCGGGTTGCCTTGGGTTCATCCGAACAGCGTGACGCAATAGTGCAATCGCTTCGTCGGGTCGCTGAGCGCGCAAGGCGTCGGCCCCCGCGGCCGCGAAATCAAGCCCCCGATGTTTCCCGAGATTGACGTGATGGCGGAAGACAAATGCTGCCGAAAGACACAGCCCCAAAAATAGGGTGAACCCCACTGCCCACAAAACCCGTAACCGCCCCGTCCGGGCCGACATCGCCCATCCCAGCAGGTAGCCGAGGATGGCTCCCGCACCGTGGGCGACGTTCGCGATCGGCATGATGTTCGCGATTGTCAAGGTGATTCCCAGGAAGAAGAAGAAAACGAAAAAGGCGGCCAGGCTCGGGCTCATAACACCGCTCAATCGTTCGTCTCGCCGACTGAGCACCCACAACATGCCAAACAAACCATAAGCGACGCCCGACAAACCGATCCCCCCGTGGAAAAGCGCGAATTCGGCAGCCATCGAACCGGTGGCAAATACAAGATAAATCAACGCCGTCGCCAACGCCCCCAGAGCTCCCTCAACCGCCGTTCCGAAAACCCACAGGCAATAAAGGTTGAAAAAGAGGTGCAGTGGGTCTCCATGCAACAGCGTGGCCGAGAGCAACCGCCAAGGCTCGCCCCAAGCGACGTGATAATCGGGCATGAGGAAGGAGACATCGGTGCCGGCGAATCGAGCAAGACTCAACGAGAGCGACGCCGCCACGACATGGGCCGTGATCGGGTATCGTAGAACGTCGGACAGCGGCGGCGGTCGATGCACCCGGACAATGGCCCCCTAGCGACCGATCATGACTTCAAGCCACGGCTCGATTTCGCTCGGCTCTGAGGAGGACTCGCGCAGGATGATGAACTCAGCCGGTTCGCCAACTTCGAGCCGACGCGGCGGCAGCCCCAAAAGTCGCCGAGGCACAGCCCCCGCCATATCCATCGTATCGGCCCGACCGACAATTCCCAGACGGAGCATGTTCCTCACGCACCGGTCTAGGAAAGCTCCTGAGCCGGCTAAGTACGGTGTCCCCGGAAGGACGATCTTGCCATCCGACATGACCTCCAACTCCCCCTCCCAACACGGGTAGCGGCCCGGCGGCAGCCCCGCGAGACTTCCCGCATCGCTCACGAGAATCGTCTGCTCCGCTGTCTTCACTCGTACGATCGTCTTGATGACGGAGTCTGGCAAATGGTGGCCGTCGGCAATGATGCTCGCCGCCAAGCGGTCATCCGCCAACTGTTGCCAAAGGTAGTTGTCGTGCCGTGGCAGAATCGCATGACAACCGTTGCCCAAATGCGTACTCAATCGTGCGCCCGCCCGCACTGCCGCATCAAGTTGTCCCCCGTCGGCCGCGGTGTGGCCAATCGCGACAACGACACCGGCCGCCGATAGCTTTTCAATGAAGGGAATTGCCCCTTCGACTTCCGGGGCAAGCGTGACAAGGCGAATGTGTCCCTCGGCGGCATCTTGCCAGCGGCAGAATTCCTCCCAATTGGGGCGACGAACCTGAGACAGCGGGTGCGCTCCCCGTGGTCCGTCTTGGGGTGAGATATACGGCCCTTCCAGGTGATAACCGACGAAGATCTGCCGAGTGACCGCCGATTCTCGACGGGCCCGGGCTAGGGTGGCCAGCCCGTGACGGATCGACTCGAAGTCATTGGTGATGAGCGTCGGAAGACACTCGCCCACCCCGTGGCGACGGTACTCCGCTGCCAGATGGTGGGCGTCGTCGGAGGAGAACGTGGGAGAGTTGAAGCTCAATCCCCAGCCGCCATTCACTTGGAGATCGCACCACGCCGGTGCTACCACGACGCCACCCGCATCCTCATCAGAAACGGGCCGGACGGAGATGATTCGGCCGCCGCTCCAGGCGATTTCGATTGTTTCGCCGCTGCGGTAGTGCCTCCCGCGAAGTCTCTGTCCGCCGATCAACGGGGGGTTCGATGCGGGCTGACCTTCCACGAGTCGCAAGCCTCTGCAGCGTGGTGGCCATCATGCTCCTAGCCGCGTTAACGAGTCCACGATCCGTTGTTCGGGGACAAGTCCCACGATCGTCTCGACAGGGCGATCGGAGCTTTTGAAGAACATCAACCGTGGTATACTCGTCACGCCGTATTTCATGGCCAATGAAGGATTTTGATCGACGTTAAGCTTTCCAACTTTGACTTTTCCGGCATAACCAGCGGCGATCTTTTCGACCGTCGGCAGCATCATCCGGCATGGACCGCACCAAGGTGCCCAAAAATCCACGAGCACAGGAAGGGCGCTCTCCACTACTTCGCTTTGCCAATTGCTCTCGTTCAATTCGACGATGTTTGCGGCGGCCATGCGTTCCTCCTCGAAGGACTCTCCTCCGACGCTTTTTTACGAAGGAGTTGACGACGAAACCAATAAATTTGATAACCGCCCAGCAGAAACGATTCGACCGCCGACTTGTCGAACCGTCACCAAGATCGGAAAATGTTCAAAGCTGGCCCCGTCGTCTAGAGGCCTAGGACACGGCCCTTTCAAGGCCGCGACACGGGTTCGAATCCCGTCGGGGTCACTTCCTCGGGCACCGTCGCGCGGGAGACAGGGTGGTGGTCGGCGTCAGCGCCAACGCCTCCCGCGTCGCCGCAGGAATCCCTCTCGCATCTCCCCGGAGCCTCGCCGATGATTAAATTGCAGGAATGGCACTTTTACGTGTTGCTCGCGGGTCTGTCGTGGGGCACCTACGTCCCCATCATCTTTTTCGGCGGGAGCGAATTGGGAGGCAAACCGGCGAGCCGCATCATGGCCATCCTGTGCGTCGGTTTGGCGTATTTCGTCATCGGGGTTTTGCTCCCGCTGATCCTTTTCGCGACCGGGACGCAAAAATGGTCGGATGTCCATTTGACTGCCAATGGTCTGGTTTTTTCGGCGTTGGCGGGTGCGGCCGGTGCCATCGGTGCCATCTGTGTCGTGTTCGCCACCAAGTCGGCCATCGGTGCGGCTCAGTCCGAAGGGCTGCCGCCGAGCACGTATAAAGTGTTCATCGCCCCGTTGATCTTCGGGTTGGCCCCAGTGATCAATGTCATGGTCAGTATGGTTTGGCATCCCAAGGCCGGTCATTGGGCAAATTTCCATCTCGAAATGCCGGGTTGGAAACTGTTGGTGGGCATCGTGTTCGTCGGTGTTGGAGCGGCTTTGGTCCTGCTCGCCAAAGAAGAGAAAGAGGCCAAAGCCGCTCGGACACCGCCGGTTGTCGTTCAGACGGTTGAGGGGGCTGCTTCATGACCTCCGAACAGGCGGCCGAGCGCTTAAACGTGATCTTGGCCCACCTGTGGATGGTCCGCACCTTTCTCAAGCACGCGGAGGAGATTCAGGGCGACGACGAGTTGCTCAGCGTGCCCCGTACCCTGTTCGATTCAATTCGGGCCGCCGAACCCGCGCGGGAGCGCGGCGACGTGGCCGAATTCCTCCACCGCTTGTCGGGAAAACTGCCGAAGATTCGTCGGGCCGCGGAGCTGTTGGAACGTGAATACCGTCGGGTCAGCGATCACACCAATTTTCACATGGCGTCGATCTCATTGACCGGTTGTGTGCGACAAATGGAGGAGATTTTCGCCGCTTGGCGAGCGGCAATGAGACCGGGGTCAGCGCTTGCCGACGCGACTCCGCCGGCGGCAACTTCGGAGTCCGCGTCTCAGTTGCCGCCAAACCCCACGTAAAATGCCAGCAATTGCTTCTGGTCGAAGGGGCCTTTGACGATCGGGAAACCGAAATCGAGAGCCAACGGCACCGGTCCCGTGACGGGCGTGATGATCCTCAAGCCGAAGCCCGCCGTCACGCGATAGGTGGTGATGTCGAACTTCCGCTCGACCGTTCCGTGATCGACGAAACCGACGATGAAGAACTTATCGTTGGCCAAAACCGGGATTTGATATTCGACCGTGTTGAGGAAAGCGAACTGGCCGCCGACGTTCAAACCATTCTCAAAAGGCCCCACACCGCGGAAGGAAAAGCCACGCAGCGAGCGGAAGCCGCCGCCGTACAGCCGCTCATAAACCGGCGTATCGTCTCCCGCGAAAATCGCTTGAGATCGCAGGGAGAGGACGTGGCGACCGCTCCCGTCGCGACGCTGCCAGGTCGTCCAGTACTTGCTGTACTCCACCGAGCCGACCGGAAAAACGTGGCTGCCCAGCACTTGCTCAAATGCAAGATCCAGGACGCTGCCGCGGGTCGGCCGGAGATACGAGTCTCGGCTGTCGCGTGTCAGACCGGTGCGGAAGCCGACCAGCGTGTCCCACCCAATGTTGCCGGTGATGGCCGGCGTGGCAAAGGCCGGCACATCGAAAATATTGATGCCCTCCAGGCGAAAGGTCTCGTTGATGTTCCAATAACGATTTAATTGTCGCGACACCGAGACACGCGTGCCGACTCGGCTCTCGTTATACTCGATGAAACCTCGGTTGTAGAAATAACCGCTGACGGCCAGACCGAATGGCGAATCGAACAGTGCCGGTTCGCGCCAACTCATTGTGTAGCGCTGGAAACGAGTGCCGGGAATCGCTTCGAGGCGAAACTCTTGGCCGCCGCCACGAAACGCCCGACCGCTCAGGAGGTCGTCGAAACTTCGGGGAAAGCGAAGCAGATCGAAATTCCGCTCATTCAAAACAATCTGCCCGGACAACCCCGCGTCCGAATTGACCCCCACACCGAGCATGAAACTGCCGGTCGTCGTCTCGCGGACATTCACCAGTACGTCCTTGTAGCGAGGGTCATCGGTGTCGACGACGCTGATGGTCGGGCGGATCCCGGTCTCGGGGTTGTTCTCGAACAATTGCAGATTGGCGAGGCGCACCTCGGCGGCACGAATCTCCGGCCAACTGAGCACCTGACCCTCGCGAATGCCGAGAACTCGCAGGATGACAGAGTCCCGCGTTTGTTCGTTGCCGACGATCAAAATCTGTCGCACACGGACCGGTTCGCTTTCCTGGATCTGATACTGAACGGCCACCACCCCGGGTTGGTCCGGCATCATCGTCAGCGATTCCCGTACCGGAACTCGCTGGCCGTTCACGCCGTACTTGTCTTGGATCGCTGTCACATCCGCTTGCACGACCTGACGGTCGAAATACTCGCCCTCCTTCAGGCTGATCAGTTGCATCAGTTGCTGCGAGTCGTACTGCTTGTTCCCCTCGATGCGGACCGCTCCCACCTTGTAGCGAGGTCCCTCGTGGATATGGAACACGATGTTGATGCCGGTGTGATCGGGCGTGAAACTGGTTTCGGGCATGACCTCCACATCCAGGAAACCCAAACCACGGTAATAATCCCGCAGGGCCAAGACGTCGGCTTCGAGTTTCCGCGGATCGAAGGTACCGCCGATCCCAAGGAACGATCGGGAGGAGTTGATTTGAGTTCGCAATCGGCCTGAGCTGATCCAACGGCCGTGCCCGACAAAGCGAATCGACCGAACTTTCACCTCGGGGCCTTCAGTGATGTTGAAGACCACCCGGGTGTCGCCGACCTGACCCCCCTCCTCGAGCAGGACCTTGGCGAAGATGCGGCCATCGTCTCGGTATTTTTGTTCGATGGCCCGACACGCGAGCAGATTCGCCGTCGGATTCAAAGGCGCCCCACGACGCAACCCGGTCAGAGCGTCGAGGTCCTTTTGCTTCATGTGTTTGGCGCCTTTGTACACAATCTCGCGAATCAGGCTCGGCAGTTCGGCCAAATCGAAGATGACCACCACTTTGTTGTCGCCGGCAGGACGAGTCGAAACGCGAATGTCGCCGAACGCCCCGGACTCTTTGAGTTTCTGAACGTCTTCGCGGGCTTTTTCTTCGTCGAAAATCTGACCCGGACGGGTCTTGATCTGTCCGAGGATCTGTTCGCGGGGCACAATACGATTGCCGCGGGTCACGACTTCGGCCACGAAGGGGCCCTCCGCCGTCTGCGCTCGGATCGACGACACCAGCCCCATCGCAGCCAGCATCGCTAAGACCCCAAGGCCCGGCGAACGTCCCGTCGCAGCCATAAGCGCTCCCGATGCTCGTCGCCGTCGTCGCTTTTCGTCCTTCCTTGGCAGAGACAGCCCCTCGATCCGACGGCGCGGGTCGTTCGCATAACGGAACCCGCAACTTGGGTCAAGTCCGGAGTCTCCTCCCGACCATTTTTCCCCGGATCGTGCCGGCCTTCAACGCGGATCGATCGAGGTCAACGGCCGGCTTCAGAGTAATTTGGGCTTGCTCACCCCCGGGAAATTGGTTTGATTGTGCACAGGTTTCGTTTCTACAGGGAGTTAGGCATGGCGATTTCCAAGCGATGCCGGCTGACGATCCTCGCGGCCTTGGTCGTCCTCCAGACGACGGCTCAGGCTGATCAAGGCGACTTGCAATTCCTTTTCAGCAGTGACCCAACGGAACTCAAAGAAGCGACGGCCAATCTGGAAATGCGTCCGAACGTCAGTCGCCCGTTCTTTCTGTTCGTACGCAACGCGTCAAACGATCTCCGAGATGTGACGGTCCAGATCCTCAGTGCGGATCGTCGAACGGTTCTGGCCGAAGGTCAAGCCCTGCGTGTGCCGCGTTCCACTCCGGAAAACCCGATCGCGGTCCGCGTGCCGTTGGCCAAAGCACCCATGCCGATGCCTCCCGCGGCAAGCCCGGCACCGATGCCCATGCCCATGATGCCCCCGACCCCTCCGGGCGTCGAACTGAAGTTGGTCCCCAATGCCGATCTGACCCGCCGGGATTTCGTGTTTCGGCTTCGAGCCTTCGACGATCGAAAGCCCAAAGAGCGCGGCGAGCCGAGCGAAGAAATGTCGGTCGTCGTCGGCATCCGCCAACCCACGGATTACGTGAAACCGGACAAAATCACTTATCGGAAGCAAGGCAAGTCGAATCTTCTCACGGTGGTCATGAAGTCGGATGAAAGTTTTGTCGAGACCGAGCCATGCCCGGTGGAACTGCAATTTCCACCGCAGCCCATGATTAAGGTGGACTCGTTGCGAGAGGGAGTCTTCCGCCGGCCGATCACCGCGAAGGGCCAAAGCGCTCGCCTTTATGCCAAGGACCTGCCGCTGCGCGGTGAGGGTGAGCAGGGGATCTTTTATGTGCACGTCGACAACGTGCCCCGGGCGTATGTGTATCGTTACGCTTTTTTAGCGGACACCGCTGGTGAAGCGGATATCACGCAACTCTCGCCGGCAGCAATTCGCTTCATGGAATCCGGGACAGCCGAATTGCCGATCGTCCGCCAGGCGGAAGATAACCGCTGGCAACAGGCTCCCGCGCTGTACACTTCGCCGCGAGTGGTGCCTCTTCGGATCCAACCCGATTCGCCGATCACCCAAGCGAAAATCGAATTGCGAATTCGCCAGTTGCCCGGCAACGAAGTCGTGGAGTCGATCACCCGTGACGAACCGCGCGATCGCCAAGTCTGGCTCGATGCAGGAGCCAACGAGGGGCTGTTCGTGACGACTCGGGTTCAGGATTGGGTCATCCCGCTGGACCTCCGGGATCTGCGAGGAAAGTACAACTTGCAAGCGGTCCTATTGGACAAGGACAATCAAATACTCGCCAACTTCGACCGCCCCCTCGTCGTGGACGAAACGAAACCCGAAGAGGTCCGCGTCGAGGTGCTGCCTGGCCGCCATCCGAAGGAGAAGACACCCAAGCACCTGAGGACCAAACCTTTGCCGGTGCGGGTGACGGCGGGCGACCCGGAGTCGGGGATCAGCCGTGTCGTTGTCTTTTTGGGCAAGGTTGGGCCGGATGGAAAACTTCCGGAAGGCGTCGTGGAGGCGTCGTTCAAGTCCGACGAAGGATCGTGGTCCGCCGATGTCCCTCTACCCGCCGC
>CAKZUU010000339.1 GCA_937922175.1 uncultured Gemmataceae bacterium | reverse complement strand
AGTCCCTTGAACCGAGTAATGCTGATCCCGCGTTCGCCGAGCCGGCGAATCTCCGTCACCAACTCACGCAAATGGGCCAGCACTTTTCGCTGATCGCCGCTCTGGAGTAAGAAGCGGACAGGCGGTTCTCTTCCCGCGACACGAGGTGCGGGGATGAAGTCGGTCGGCCCCAAGTCATACTCTTTGCTCAGCTGGGCCAGATCGCGATTGATGACCCGGACCTCGTGAAGTTCCTGGAGGAAGAACTCAGCCGGTGCCGATCCATTGCCTTGGGGTGGTTCCGCTCGTGCCGGTCCCACTTCCGCCACGACCAGGTCGCGCCCTCGACGCCGAGCCTCTTGCTGCCGGAATTCTTCTACCTCCGCTGCCGTATAGAACCAATACTCCTTTCCCCCCAGAGCGGCATGAAACATAGGCAAGCCTTTATCGCCCGCGGCCGCGAGAAGCGACGTCACGTTCAATCCACGCCGCTCGACAATCTGCAAATGATCATCCAGATCGCCCACGATTTGTACCAGTCGGCCCAACTTCTCGCCCGCGAAGTCGCCCCGCGGCTGTCCGTCGCTTTGGAAAATCGACAACCGCGCCTCTTTCAACCCTCGCTCCATGAGCTCTTTCTGCATCTCCAGCATCGTTTGAACATAACGCACCTGTTTTTTGTTGTAGGTCACACAATACAACGGTGGCCGAGCGACGTAGATATGACCTTCCTCAATCAGTTTGCGCATCTGGCGGAAGAAAAATGTCAGCAACAACGTGCGAATATGTTGCCCATCGACGTCCGCATCCGTGAGGATGATGATGCGACCGTACCGAAGTTTGCTGAGATCGTCGATGTTGCCGATGTCGACTCCGATGGCTGAGATGAGATTTGTAATTTCCTCATTGCTGAGCAGTTTCTCGGTGCGGGCTTTTTCAACATTCAGGACTTTTCCCCGCAGGGGGAGCAGGGCCTGAAACTCACGATTTCGACCATTGTCGGCAGAGCCGCCCGCGCTTTGCCCCTCGACGAGAAACAACTCCGACTCGTCGCGGTTGCGGGTGGTGCAGTCCATCAATTTTCCGGGCAGTCCGCCGCTGTTCAGGATATTTTTCCGATCCTTCAACAGGTCCTTCGCTTTTCGGGCAGCGATGCGGGCTTCGGCCGCTAACACGATCCGATCGACCAGTCGTTTGGCCTCTTTGGGGTGCTCTTCAAGATATGTCGCGAGGAATTGCCCCACGGCTGTCTGGACGGCGCCATCGACCTCAGGATTATTGAGTCGTACCTTCGTTTGCGATTCGAAATGAGGATTGGGCAATTGGACACTCACGACCGCCGTCAATCCCTCGCGGAAGTCGGTGCCTTCTAATTTGATTCCCTCTTTCAGCAAATTATTTTTTTGTGCGTAATTTCCGATGGTGCGCGTCAATGCCGTGCGGAACCCAGTCAAGTGAGTCCCGCCGACGGGATTGTACGCATTGTTCGCATAACATCGGACCTGTTCCGACTCGTTGCGGGCATATTGCATCGCCACTTCGACTTTGATGATACTCGTCTTGCCGTCGCCCGTCTCAACTTCGACGTCTCGTTGGAGGTAGATCGGCGGATGCTCGACCTCTTCGCCCTGATTCATGTATTGGACGAATTCCGCGATGCCACCTTGGAATTGAAAATGAGCCTCTTGAGGTGGCGTCGTCCGTTCGTCGATGAGATGGATACTGATTCCCTTGTTGAGGAAAGCTAATTCACGGAGCCGTTCTTCCAAAGTTTGAAAACTAAACGTCACATCGTGGAAAATCTGAGGGTCGGGTTTGAAAGTGATGCTGGTGCCGGTGTGGGTCGCCGCGCCGATGTCTTGCAACTCACTCGCCGCTTCGCCCCGTTCATAGGTTTGCATGTAGGTTCGGCCATTGCGGCGAACCCGCGCCTCGGTCCACTCGCTCAGGGCCGTCACTGCCTTCGCCCCCATTCCGTGCAGACCCGCCGACACTCTGTAAGCCTTGTTATCGAACTTCCCCGAGGTTCCCAACATCGTCATGACGACTTCGAGAGTCGGTTTTTTCTCTTCCGGGTGCTCCTCGACAGGAATACCTCGGCCGTCGTCCTCGACGGTGCAACTTCCATCGGTGTGCAAGCGAACGGTGATGTTGGAACAATATCCGGCCAAGGCCTCGTCGATGCTGTTATAAACAAGCTCATACACGAGGTGATGTAATCCCCCGCTGCTCGTGTTGCCGATGTACATCCCCGGCCGATGGCGGATATGGGCCGCGTTCTGCAAATGCTGAACATGCTCGGCACCATATTCCGGGGTGGTCGGCATCACGGGGGAGGTGGAATCAGTCATTCGAGTTTCGCTCCTCAACCCAATCGTTCGGTCAGATCCATCGCACCGGAGCGCTTTCGCCCACGGATTACATTGGGCGTCCGTCCGGTCCCGCACCCAGTCGGAACCGCAGGTCCTTCACGGTCACTCCCTTCAGCGAAGCCTGCAAGTCGCGCAAAAGCCGGCGTTTGTGAAATCCCGCCAACTCGTGCAGCAACGGAGGGCTCACGACTTCAATCTCCATGACTCCTCGACGAAAAGAGGCCATCCGAGTTGCCTGGGCGATTTGCGGCCCAGCGACCTCGCGCCACGCTTCCTCCAGCCGCATCTGCTGTTGCCGGCGACCCCAGCCACGCTCAACAAAGAGGCGACTCAAAATCTCCGCCAACGATTCCGGACCACCCTCCATCCTCGGACACTCCTTGGCCCCATCAGGCGGTCGAATCCTGCCGACCCGACCGCCTCCCTCCCTGTCTCGATCACCCGCTGAGAACTACGCCAACGGCATGACCAGGTAGGAATACTCCGACGCCAATTTGAATAATGCCGGCTTCATCCCATCGACTAACTCCAACGTGAGGGTCGCCTCCGGTTCCAAGGCCCGCAGCATCTCGATCAGGTAGGTCGGATCGAAGAAGATCTCGATGGTGGGCCCATCATAGTCCAATGCCATCGGAACCTTCGCCCGACCTGTCGAGGGACCCTGGGCCTGCAACGTCAACTCGCCTTTTGAAAAACGCAGCCCCAGCCGACGCGACTCCTCATCGGTCATGATCGCCGACTGTCGCACCGCTGTGAGGAACGGGCTGACACCCAGTTGGATCTTGGCATTGCTCTTTTTCGGGAAGATCTCTCGGTATGGCGGATACCGTCCTTCGACCAGCCGAGTGTACAACGTGGTCGTCTCGGTACGGAACAGAGCGTCGTTGGGCCGCAAGACAAAGGTCAACGCAGCATCCTCGGGCAACGTCGCCAAGTGCCTCTCCAATAGTTGCATCGCCTTGGTCGGCATCAAATGCGAACCCGACTTCTCCGGCGCACTCACCCTCGACAGTGCCGGACTAATGGCCAGGGCGAGTCTCTTGCTGTCGGTGGCCACCAAACGCAGCGAGTTGCCGTCGATCTCCCACAAAATGCCGTTCATCGCGAACTTGGCACTCTCCTTGGCCGCGGCGAAGATCGTCCGCCGAATCATGGTCGTTACGACCCCCGCCGACACCTCGTTGACGCTCGCATCCAACTGGACCGGGATGTCCGGGAATTCGTCCGGGTTTTCCCCCGGCATTTCCCATTCGCTGACCGCACCGGACACCAGAACGTGTTGGCCGTCGGCCTCGATTGTCAGTTCCTCATCCGTTGCCTCACGCAAGATCTGCGTGATTTTCCCCGTCGGCAGAATCGCCGCTCCTTCCTCCTCGATGCGGGGGCTTCGCAATTCGTGGCGAATCCCCAACTCGAGGTCGGTCGCCATCAACGTCAGCCCTGAGCGATCGCCAATCATCTTGATGTGCCGCAAGATGGGTTTCAGTTCCCGTGCCGCCACCGCAGCTCCCACCAATTGCACCGCGCTCAGCAAACTTTCCCGAGAACAAATAACTTTCACGGCAAATTTCCTTTATGTATTTTCCCTCATTTACCTATTCACATTACATCCGAATTGATCCCACGCTCACTCCATGACTTTGTTCTTTCAAGCATCCTTAAAAAAGATTCCAGAGGTAGTTGTTAGGTTCAGGTCTCGGTTGTCGCTTGTAGGCGATCTTTGTCGCGTATCTGATGATCGAACCTTAACTTCCTGCACAACTCCCGATCCGAAAAAACCTGTCAATAACGACTCGATTATATGTTGGTCTTTGTGAGTTCTTCACTTTTCGAGTCGCAGCACTCTCCAACTCACCGTTTGATGGTCTGCCGTGTCAAACTCATGACAAGTTGTTAACAGGAAATCCCAGTAGATATTGCAAATGACCGCTTAATATATTTTATCCACATTATCTAAATTTCCAACTCAAGCTCCAAATCATACAGGCGTCGTTCCAGCTCGGGATCATTCGCGCACAACTTTGCCACTCTCTGGTAGCTGTGGCGAATCGTGCGGGGATCACGGGCGAAGTATCGACCGATCTGTTGGAGAGACCAGCCGATGAGGCTTCGCGTCAGGTAGATGGCTAATTGCCGGGCCCAGACGGTCGTTGGTCGTCGGTCGCGACCGAGGATCGATTCGGGTTGGAGGCCCAGCTCGACGGCCAGCCGCTCGACAATTCGATCCACCATCGAACGCGAGTCGTCGGGGAGGACCGGCGGGTCGAGGGGATCGGTGGGTTTGGAAAGGGCCCGGTGAAACGGGGCCGACCGGTGCAGCTGTTCGGTGGCGGCGAGCAGAGGTCGCCCGCTCCCCGGAGTATGCTGCGCCAGCCAATCGAGAAGTTCAGGCGAAGTGGGAGGACTGAACCGCTCCAGGAACTTTCGACGGCTTCGCTGACTCAGACGGCTTAGAGTCACCAGCAGGCTGCCGGCCAGCCGGCTCCGCAGGCGGGCAGACCCGGCCGAAAGCTCGAGCAGATGCCGGCTGCCGCTCGAGACGGTGGCACGACCCAGCGCTTGCCGCTTGTCCCACCAAAAACAAAAAGCATCGACGGACGCCCGGGGCAAATGCTGCAAGTCGTCGACGATCGCGAGGTCGGCCCGGTTCAGGGAACGATCCCGTTCCGCGGGAAAGTCGGCGGCGTCGATGTGGAAGACCGTCAGGAAGGAGCTGGCCCACCGGCCAAAATCGTCGAGTAGGTGAGTCTTGCCGGTGCCCGGCGGACCGAGCAACAGCAAGGGACGAGCGGAAGAGCGACCGTCGACCAACCGACGGGCCAATCGACGAAGAGCGCCGACGGCCGAGCGATTCTCCGGCAGGAGGACGAATCCCGTGGGCACCCACGCCCGCCGGACGGACGGGTCCGATTCGGCCATTGTTGGCATCAGGCCTCGGGGGGTTGTGGCGACGGGCTGGAACACCTGGAAATTTTACGGAACCTTACCGACAACGAAAACCCCGCCCCGCCGTTGCTCGGCGGGGCGAATTCTCGCTGAGTTCAGCGGCATCGACCGGCCTGACCGTCTCGAGCGAGAGGCGGGAAAAGGCGTCATCGGCGATCGCTCTTCCGCACGTTGAACTCGAGTTTCCAACGGTGTTTGCCGTCTCGGCTGATGCAGGAGAGTTCCAGTTGTCCCACCTCCGTCACTTTGGCGTGAAGATGGACCGGGACCCGTTGACCTAATCCCGCTTTTTCTCCGAGGGTTACGTGCAGCGGCTCCAATTCTTCGATTTGACCTTCCCAATCTTCGACCAACGTTCCCGCCGTGTCTTGCCTCCGCACGGTCGACCCGAGAAAGCGGAAATGCACCGGCTGACCGACGACCAACCCGAACTCCTGATGGGGCAAATCGGTCTCCGTTCCTTCCTCCATGCCGAACGGCGCGACACACAAAGCCTTGATGGGCGGCGTCGCGCCCGGGATGGCCGGCAAAGCAGTCTCGATGCCGATGTAATAGGCTCGGGCGGTTCCACCGCGGATCCGAATCCCCCGACCGCGACGCACCATACCGTAATAGGCGGCCCCGCGGGCGACGGCTAGATCGAGGTGAGTCCCCTCCAAGGCCCGGACCAGCGGTTTTTTCCTCCGTTGCCCCGCGTCGCTGTCGCGGAGCCAGGTTTCCAGTAGATCCAGGACCCGTCGTCGCAAGATCTCCGCCTTGAAAACGCCGCCGTTGAACAACACCGCGTTGGGCAACACTCGGGCGGGGGGCGTCTCTCGTTGGGCCAGGGATTCGGCCTGACGGCGGACAAAGGTCGCCAGATGCCGCGACACCGCCGGGTCGCTGACATACGGCAGCCCGATCTCTTGCAAGCCCCCCGCCGAAGCCTGTTGGGGTTGGGCTTCCAGGGGCACCAACGGGAAGAAACCCTCCAGCAGCAGACGCTCCACCTCTTGACGTTCTAACTCCGTTTTGAGCATCCCGCCGACAAGACGGCGTCCTCGCCCCAGGACGGTGACGGGGGCACGGTCGAGGTGGGGATCGGAAAAGAGCAGTTCCTTGGCGGCTCGGCAGGAGTGTCCCAGGAGGAGCAGTTGGCCCAGGTCGAGCTTGCCGGTCGGTTGGATGCGGGAGGCGGCCCAATGGGCTAACGCCAGGTCCATGTTGTCGCCCCCAAGCAGCAGATGATCGCCCACCGCCCGGCGTGTCAGCACCAGGTTGCCCTCTTCTTGGCCGACCTCGATCAGCGTCAGATCGGTCGTGCCTCCCCCCACATCGACCACTAGCACCAAATCGCCGACCTCCACCAGCTCCCGCCAATCCTGGCGATGAACGTCCAGCCAAGCGTAGAAGGCGGCTTGGGGTTCCTCCAACAACGTCAGGCGTTCCAGACCGGCTGCCCGGGCCGCCTCGACGGTCAACTCGCGAGCTGCCGCATCAAACGAAGCCGGCACTGTCAGGATGATGTCCTGCTCTTCCAGGCGATTGGCGGGCACGCCCTTGGCCATCACGTAG
Source organism: uncultured Gemmataceae bacterium (assembly GCA_937922175.1). Lineage (GTDB taxonomy): Bacteria > Planctomycetota > Planctomycetia > Gemmatales > Gemmataceae > CAKZUU01. The sequence goes on along the minus strand of CAKZUU010000339.1, from coordinate 1,320 downwards.
TTCCACGCATCGGCCAAATGCCTCAAATAGCGCAGACTCGCCTCCACAGGCGAAATCTTGCGGCACTCCTCCGGTGCTTTCCAAGGCAGCAACGGCGCTCGCCGATCGACTCCCGCATGAGACAGCCACGACTTCGCCGACGACACCAAACGGGTCGGCACCTGACTGCCAAATTGCCGGGCAAACTCTCCGACCGCTTCTTCCGTCCTTTCAATCCACGGCAGTTTCAGGCTGCCCGCCGGCACTTCTCCCGCCCCAGGAAGGTACAAAAACGACGGCAGCAGCGGTCGCGGTGCCACTTCTCCCAGGTTGACCAGTTGCAGGATCGGCAGAATCTGCGGCTCCGTCTCATCGGATCCCAGCGACGTATCCACATACGCCAACGCGGAGTTGGTCGTCCCCAGATCAATCCCAATGACATATCGCGGTAAGCTCATGCTTTCATCTTACACAGACCGTCGGCAGCAGCATTCGTGCCGACCCTCGGCGTCGGTCACGCCCGGGACGACTCGGCGGCCCCCCCCGGGGACAACGCCTCGGCGGGACCCGCCGCTCTTCTCTCTTGTCCCGGATCGGCAAATCGATTATGTTCGTGGCGGGCCAGGTAAGGCCCGGCTGATGCCGATTTGGGACAGCGCCTCAGGGATGGGGCTGGTCATGGCGAGTTTTCGTGGGCATTTGGCGTTCGCGGGTTCGTTGGGAACCGCTTATGGCACGCTGGCGTGGTGGCAACTAGGCTTCGAGCCTTCCCCCTGCCTGTTCGCCGCCGGACTGACCACGTTGGGCGGCTTGCTGCCCGACCTCGATTCCGACAGCGGCGTCCCCATGCGCGAATTGTTCAACCTCGCCGGCGCCATGATCCCCTTGATGCTCCTTCGTCGTCTCAACACCGCCCAACTGACCACCGAACAACTCCTGCTCGTCCTCGCCGCCTTGTACCTCGGGGTCCGCTACGGCCTCCGCCGACTCTTCCAACGTTTTACCGTCCATCGCGGCATGTTTCACAGCATCCCCGCCTTGCTCTGTGCTGGCCTGCTCACCTTCCTCGCCTACAATCCCCCCGATCTCGCCCTCCGATTGCTGGCTACTTCGGCCATCATGATCGGCTTCTTCTCCCATCTGCTCCTCGACGAAGTGTGCAGCGTCGATTTCCGCGGTCTCAAACCACGACTCAATCAATTCGCCGGCTCCGCCTTGAAATGGACCTCCAAGTCTCGTCGCGCCACCCTCTTCGCTTATTCCCTGTTGCTGCTGCTGAGCAGTTTGGTCTTCCTTGATCTGAAGCCGTCGGCCGAACTCTCTTCCCCAGCTGCCAACATC
>CAKZUU010000338.1 GCA_937922175.1 uncultured Gemmataceae bacterium | reverse complement strand
GTTGTTTGCGGCCGCGAGTGAGAGTGTGGCGTTGGCGAACTTGGGGTTTCGCGAGGATCAAATCCGACCCGTAGAACCCGGAGAGGCGGTCCTCGTTCAAAACAATCAAGTTCATGTTCGTCGGTTTGCTCCGAAACGCTCTCCGGCTCATTGCTTCTTCGAGTGGATTTACTTCGCCAACGTCGCCAGTACCCTCGACGGTCGAAGTGTTTATTTGGCTCGGTCTGAGTTAGGGGTTGAGTTGGCCCGACAAGAGCGGCAATTGGGCCTGCTTCCCCTTGACGATGACACCATCATCGTTCCCGTGCCTGACACCGGCAAGGCAGCGGCCGACGCGATGGCTCACGAACTCAAACTCCGCTCTGCCGAGGGACTGATCCGAAATCGCTATGTCGGTCGGACGTTCATCGAGGGGGCGAATCGTGCCAATCGCGTTCGCTTGAAATTCACTCCGCTTCGCGAGGTACTCCAAGGGAAGCGCGTGTTGCTGATCGAGGATTCGATCGTTCGGAGCACCACCTTGAAAACGCTTCTCTGCCACATCCGCGATGTCGGAGGGGCGAAAGAAGTCCATGTTCGGGTCGCCTGTCCCCCGATCATCGCACCGTGTTTTTACGGCATCGATATGTCCACGGTACGGGAGCTGTTCGCCCCACAGTACATGCAAGGCTCGTCGCCGACGGACGCCGAGCAGAACGAAATGGCTCGCATCCTGAGTGCGGACAGTTTACGCTATTTGCCTCTCGAAGCAGTCGCTCGCTGCTTGCGGATTCCCGAATCACATCTGTGCCGCGCTTGCCTGACGGGACAGTATCCGACTCCGACCGGTCAAGAGCTTCACGACATCGATCGGGCAGGGCACATCACCGGCGGCAGCCGTCTCGTGGAATTGACACTCACCCGCCACTGACCGAGGCCCCCTGTTGACTCGGGATTACGGCAAGCCGTTGCGTGGTGGTCCGTTCGGAAGACCGTCGGGAAGAACCCAATAACTCGACACGACTCCCCCAAACAAGCTCCCTAAGACGGGGCCGATCCAATAGGGGCCGTGGTCGCGCCACGGTCCGAGAGTGATCAGGCCTTCCACGGTACTTTCCCAAATGACGGTGCCGAACCACCGCGCCGGATTCAGACCTGCCCCGGTGAGGTCGAAGGCCACGAGCGTTTCTAACCCGACGAGGATGCCGAGCCAAAGGTAGGTCAAACGATAGACTCCATCACCCACCTTGGCCCGGAACCTCGGGTCATAGACGAAAACGAAGATCGCGAAGGTCAAAAGAAAAGCCAAGATGGCTTCGATGCCGATGCCCGTCAAAATTGTTCCTCGGTCGATCTCCAGAACACCGAGCGCTTGGCGGTTCAAGTGCGGCGTTCCAATTCGGGCATCGAAGAGGATTTGCTCATTGGCAAAGAAAATCCCCCGTAAAGCCAGACCGGCGAACGCTGCTCCGAAGCATTGAGCGATGACCAAACCGCCGGCCTGTCGATGTTCGAGTCGCTGAAAGACCCACAAAGTCAGTGTCAAAGCGGGATTGAGGAATCCCCCAGAGACGCGAACCGTCAATGCCAAGGCCACTGCCCACGACAAACCGGCCACCAGCGCGACAAAACAGCGGCTGCCCCAGGGTTGGTTGGCCAAAGCGGGCATCGCAGTCACACAGACGGCACCGGACGTCAATAAGACGACCGTCGCTGTCCCGATCAGTTCCGTCAGGTAGATTCGCACGCTCACTCGCGTTTACTCGTACTCTGCCGCTCAGGGTTTACTTTAGGTATTTGGGGAATAGGTCGTGGCTCGGCCAGTTCTGAATTCCCGCAAGGGCTTTTCGTATCTCATCGTTTAGGGCATCGCAGAGATCGCGATCGGAACGATGTTTTCGGGAGTTGAAGACCAGGCCATAACTGAGGCCGTCCGGTCCGTGGCGGAACGAGGCGGAGCTGCCACTGAAGGCGCCGAAGTGGAAATATTCCGGAAAAAATGCGAGTTTGAACGTCTTGCCGGCAACAACCGGAAATTTTTCCGGCAAGTCCAAAGCGGCTCCGAATCGGGCAAGATCGACCGCCGATGCAATCCAACCGCCATGCGCGTCCATCGACTCGAGACACCAGGCTCCGTAGGGGGTAGGCACGGGTGGCCCACGATAACCCGTGAAGACATTGGGAGCCGTGGCTGGGTCGTTCTCGTGATACCGCACCTCATTCGGAAAAGGTGTTTGGGTTCTTCCGATTCGCATCCGCGCGATCCCCAGGGGCTTTAAGACAGCCTCCTGGACGTAGCGCTCATAACTTTGTCCACTGACTTTCTCTATCACCCGGCCTAAAAGGCAGTAACCGAAATTGGAATAACAGTATCTCGATCCTGGCTCGAAATCGAGCGGTTGATTCAACATGTATCGGACGATCTGTTCGGGCCGTGCGGGTGGTGCCACCTCCAATTCCCGGGCGATTTCTACTGTCCGAAACATCGGATCGCCCGATTTTTGACGATCGAACCCGCCGCGATGGGCGACCAGATGGGTTACCGTAATCTTGCTCCACTTCGGGTCGATCGAGGGCGGGGGCTTGATTGCCAGTTTGTCCAAGATTGGATCATCAAGCTTCAGTTTTCCTGCCTCGACCAAGGCGCAGACCGCCGCCACGGTGAACGCTTTGCTGACGCTGGCAATGCGGAACAACGTGGTCGGTTCGACCCGTTTCCCCTGCGAGCCGGCGGTACGGCCGAAACCACGAGCGTACACGAGCCGACCGTCCTTGGCGATGGCGAACGCCGCAGCGGTGGCCGATGACTGATCCAGCGCCTCGACGATGATTTTGTCGAAAACTTCAAAACCGGGCGGACAGTCTCCGCTTACAGGATGATCTGCCCCCATCGAGAGTCGGCCTGCCACAAAAAACACCAAGCACGAGCTCCAGACGGCATTCGCCGTGGGCATCTCGAGACCTCCCATCCACTCGGTTCGTTTTCTTATGATGCGAGCGATCGGTTCCGCTGGCAACTCTTGATCGCCAGTTCGGATGCGGAGCAGTAAGATGGCAGGCGACCCCCCAAGAAAGGGTGAGATACGGTGGCTAGGTATTTCAAGTATCGATCCGCGAACGAATTACTGGCCGAAAATAAACGGTTGGCGATCGATCTCCGCTTGACCGAGGATTTCTCCCCGTTATTTTCGCCGGTCGCCGTTGGTTCAAGGAAGGTCGGTAATCGAATATGTGTTCAACCGATGGAGGGGTGCGACGGCGACTTGGGGGGAGGCCCCGGCGAGTTGACTTTTCGACGGTTTCGTCGATTCGCGGAGGGGGGGGCGAAACTCATCTGGGGCGAAGCGACTGCCGTGGTCCCAGAGGGGCGAGCCAATCCTCGTCAACTGCTTGCCGATCGTCGTCACCTCTCCGCGATGGCACGCTTAGTGGATGAGTCACGCCGGGCACATCGGCAGGTATTCGGCGATGACTCTGACCTTCTGATCGGGTTGCAGTTAACTCACTCCGGCCGCTACGCCATTCCGAAAGCCGCTCTCATTCAGCGTGACCCGCTTTTGGATTCCTTCACCGTTGTTGACCGACGTACTGGTCGCCGGTGCACCGACTCGGATCCACTGATGACCGATGCTGAGCTTTCCCGTTTGGTGGCAGCTTATGTCGATGCTGCGAAATTTGTCCGAGACGCCGGTTTTGATTTCGTCGATGTCAAACAATGTCATCGTTATTTGTTGAGCGAGTTACTTGCGGCCAAGGAACGTCCCGGCCGATACGGCGGACCGCTGGAAAATCGAACACGTTTGGCACGAGAGATTTTCTGCGCCATTCATGCTGAGGTTCCCGAGTTATTATTAGCGACTCGGATCAACGTATTTGACGGTGTTCCCTTTATTAAAGGTGCCGATGGACGAGGTTATCCCATTATCATTCAGGGGGCGGGGCGATGCGCATTTGGTGTTTGTGACACGGATCCGTTAGTTCCCGATTTGGAGGAACCTCTACGATGGATTGGAGAAATGCGGCAATTAGGTGTGTCTCTTGTCAATGTGAGTATGGG
>CAKZUU010000337.1 GCA_937922175.1 uncultured Gemmataceae bacterium | reverse complement strand
GCAACAACGTCCGGGCCTGCCGTTCGACCTCTGGATCGTCACTGCGCGTGGCGGCACGGAGAAGATGCTCGGCCCGTTCGCCGGCGGCCTCGAGCCGTTTGAGCGCCCGTTGCCGCACGACGAACCGTTCGTCGGCCAACTCTCGAATCGCCTGACGAAGGTCGTCGTCGCGCGGAGGGTCGGCCGAAAGCCTTGGGCTGCACACGAGAATCAACAGCCACAACGCGGTCGGGCCGAGGCCTTCGACAGGCCGCTTCTTGATCATCGCCCAGCCCCCGTTTTCGCCGAGTTTCCGCGGGACAATGATCCGACGGCCCGTTACTGTTCCCGCGGTGGGGCCACCAATGTGTCATTTGGCCCTTTTGAGAATGAAGAGCCGGGTTTTCGTTCCCGCCTCCGAAGCAAATTCTTTCGGCCGACCACCCTCAAACGCCCAACACAATTTCATCGTGTCGCCTTCGATGTGGTAGATTCCCTGACGAGGATCGGCCCCCTCGCGCCGCGGTTTGATATTGATCTGCCTGGGACTGTGATTCGGATCGAGGGTGACTTCGGCCCGCTCCTCGCGTGCGTTTCCCTCCTCGAGAATCGTGAACGTGTTGCCCTCGACCTTGAGTTGAAGTTTGGACCGTATCTCCTCGGGTGCCTCCGAGCCGGCCATCACGGCCTTCTCGACTTTCCACAGACCTTGCATGCGTTGCAAGTCTGACTTGGCCCGATCGACGGCCGGCTGCGCCCATACTCCGGCCGTCAGCAGACAGGAAAGGAAACCAGTTCGCCACATCATCATGAGGGATCCCTCGAGAGAGTCCAAATCGATCGGAAAAGAGCTAGCGGGGTGTCGCCCGGTTTCTCGCCACGAGTCGCCGTGATTTATCGTCGCCGGAAATTTGAATCACGTCAATTGCGAAACCGAGGGAAACTAGTCATCGTCGATCCCGGGGATTAAGCTGCCGGAGGAGTCTCGTTTCGGTGGGAATCGGCTCATGCGACAAGTCCACGTGGCGTTGGGACCACGGAGCTATGAGATCGTCATCACGACGGGGACACCGGGTCTCGGCGCGTTTGTCAGAGATCGGCTGCCGGCTTCGTCCATTGCTTTCGTGGTCTGCGACGACCATGTGGAGGCGTTGGCTGAAGGGCCGATTGCGGAATTGGAATCGATCGGTTTTCGTGTCGATCGAGCCGTCATCCCGTCCGGGGAGGCATCCAAGAGCCTGGATACTGCGGCGCTGCTGTACAACCGGCTGGCCGAGGCCGAAGCCGATCGCCGTACCCTTGTCGTCGCGGTGGGGGGCGGCGTCGTGGGCGACCTGGCAGGCTTCGTCGCCGCAACCTACAACCGTGGTCTGCCGCTTCTCATGGTGCCCACGTCGTTGTTGGCAATGGTCGATAGTTCGGTCGGGGGAAAGGTCGGCATCAATCTACCGGCCGGGAAAAACCTCATCGGTGCCTTCCATCAACCGGTCGGGGTGTGGATCGACACGACCATGCTCGATTCGCTTCCCGAGCGGGAATACTTTAGCGGGCTGGCCGAAGTAGTGAAGTACGGTGTCATCCTCGACGCGGACTTCTTCGGTTGGCTGGAAACGCACGTGGGAGCGTTGCAACAACGTGATCCCGAGGCGATTCAATACGTGACCGCGCAGAGTTGCCGCTTGAAGGCCTCCGTCGTCGAACAGGATGAGCGAGAAGAGTCCGGTCTCCGCATGATCCTCAATTATGGCCATACCTTTGCTCACGCGTTCGAGGCGTATGCGGGCTATGGCACATGGTTGCACGGTGAGGCAGTCGCCGCGGGCATGATTTGCGCGAGCCGTCTGGCGCACCGCCTTGGCCTTTTGCCCGCCGACTTGATCGACCGCCAAATTCGATTACTCCAGGCGTTTCATCTTCCGACGGCCCCTAATCCCTGGCCCAGTGACGATCTGCTGGCTTTGATGCGTCGCGACAAGAAAAACCGAGCGGGACGATTGCGCTTCGTCCTCCCCAAACGTCTCGGCGAAGTCATCGTCGTGGACTCGGTCGATGAGGCAGATGTCGTCGCGGTGTTGCCATCTCTGTCAACACCCCCAGAGTAGAGGTGCGAACCCCCGCTCGCACCACCGAGCCGAAGTCGAGGCCGAAAACGAGGGGTCGACGTGAAACGAGAAGGGCGACTCAGGTGAGAGCAGAACCTTTCGGGGTTGTGGCTTTCGGGGGAAATTCGACTTGCGTTCGCGGCAAAGATGGGTAATGTAGAAGAGTCCCGCCGAGCTCGCATGCCTGCGTTACCTCCCACCGATGCTGGGCTCCAGCGATGCAAAATGACCAGGTGAAGGGTCTGCTTTCGAGACGTGGTTTGATCCACCGGAGTGTGGCTGGGGCAGTAAGTCTCCTCTGGTCACGCTGGGCAGGTCTGGAGGCATCGAGCCGATTCACGGGCCGAGGGAAGGCCCGATCGGTGATTTTGATTTTCAATTGTGGCGCACCGAGCCATTTGGATTTGTGGGACATGAAGCCCGATGCCCCGACGACGGTCCGAGGCCCGTTTCGTCCCATCGCCACGACCGTCACGGGGCTTCAGATCTCGGAATTGATGCCGAGCGTCGCACGACAGGCGCGGAAATTGGCGGTGCTTCGCACCCTGCACCACTTGCATGGGCAACACAATTCCGGCATGTATTGGTCGATTGTTGGCCGACCTTATCGCATCGACAGCACTTTGATCAATCCGTCGCGAGCTGATGTCCCCTGTGTTGGAACGCTGGTGGGATGGCTGGCGCAACGAGATGGCTACAGTGGAGCGATCCCCCCGTACGTCATCACGCCGCATCCGCACTGCGATAGCACGGCGTACATCACGCCCGGACAATTTGGTGGTTGTCTCGGCTCGCGGTTCGACCCGCTCGTCGTGAAGGCGGACCCGAATCATCCGTCGTTCCGAGTCGCGGGTCTGGGGATGTCCGAGGGGCTGACGGCGGAGCGAGTGCGAAGTCGCTGCCGCCTGCTCGATGCGATGGACCGACCCTTGGCCGTCGGCGACGAGGAGCTGCGAACGCATCGAGGGCAGGCCATGCAGCTGGTGACGGCCGAATCGGCGCAACGCGCTTTCGATCTGTCGCGTGAGCCGACCCGTGTGCGCGATCGGTATGGGAGGCACACCTGGGGCCAGTCTCACTTGTTGGCGAGGCGGCTGGTTGAGGCAGGCGTCCGCTTCGTGACGACGGTGAATGGCCCCAGCATCGTCTGGGACACGCACTCGGATAATTTCAACGGTCTGAAAAATCGCTTGGTCCCGCCCATGGAGCAAGCCTACGCCGCCTTGCTGGAGGACTTGGACGAGCGAGGGATGCTGGACAGTACCCTGGTGGTCTGGATGGGCGACTTCGGGCGAACACCGATCATCAACAACCAGGCGGGACGAGATCATTGGCCCTCGTGCTATACGATGGTTCTCGCGGGAGGCGGAATTCGGGGCGGGCAGGTGGTGGGCACTTCGGACGCGACAGCGAGTCATCCCAAAGACCGCCCCCTTACTCCCGCCGACGTCCATGCCACGATTTTTGCCGCCTTGGGCTACGATCCCCATGGGATGACTTATTTGTCCGCCGAGGGCCGACCCACTCCGCTTTCCGAGGGGACACCGATCCACGAATTGCTCTGAGCCAGACGACGCAACACGGGCCGTAGTTGCTCCAAGGCCCGGGCCCGATGACTCAGGGCGTGCTTGACTCGCGGACTCAATTCGCCGAAAGTTCGATGATACTCGGGAATCAGGAACAGGGGATCGTAACCGAAGCCGCCGCTGCCTCGGGGCATCACGATGATTCGCCCGTGGCACCGCCCTTCGAAGACGGACTGGACGCGACCCGCCGGATCCGCCAAGGCAACGGTGCAGACATAATACGCCGATCGATCGGCGTCGGGTCGCCGAGCCAATTCCTCGAGCAGCTTGCGGTTATTCGCCTCGTCGTCCCCTTGTCGCCCAGCGTAACGGGCCGAAAAAACTCCCGGGGCTCCGCCCAAAGCCGGGACGACCAATCCGCTATCTTCGCCCAAGGCCCAGTGTCCGGTTCCCCGCGCCACCGCCGCGGCTTTCAAAATGGCGTTCTCCGCGAACGTGGTGCCGGTCTCTTCGACCTCGGGCAGATCGGGCCATGCGGACAAGTCGCCCAGCGTCAACCCGAGGTCAGACAAAATCGCGACCGTCTCCTCGCGTTTTTTGCGATTCCGGGTAGCCAGAACCAAGACCATGGCGGTTATCCCTCGACACCAATACTGAACCCTGTAACCCCGTTTTGATCATGGATACAGGAGGCCCGATGGACGAACTCATCCGCATTTCCTTGGCCGCGGAGCCTGGTGAGTCGGCCTCCGATTTTGGCAGCCGACTCAGCCAATTCTGGACGCACATGCTCCGAAATCGGCCCAACGATTTCGAACGAGTTTTTGCCGAGGCGACCGATTTTGAATCGACACCTCATGGTCTCCGTCGGCACTATCTGGTCGAATACGAGGTGCTGCCCATTCTTGAAGCCGAATTGCGGGCCGCCGGCTTCCAATACGATCCCATCGATCCCAACGACACGTACAGTAAGTACGAGGCGGTCGCCCCCGACTGGTGGCAAATCGAGCATTGATCGGTTTTCTCATTCGGTTCCCTGGACCGATCCCGGCGTCGTCGAGACCTCTGGCGACAAGGCAGGGTCGTCCTCGCGATCCAGTTCGGGAAAGGGCAGAGGTAGTTCCGGAAGTCCCAAATGTGTCCGAGCGCGAAGCACCGCGGACATCAGATAACGCCGAGTTCGCCAGTGATCGACCAAGATATCAGGGGTCAACTGCTCCGGTTTGCTGATGCCGATGCGGATCGAGCGGAGGAGGTCCGGTTTTTTGTTAACGGTCGGGGGGCCGTTTTTGTACGAGACATAGCTGCCCCATCCGCCCTCGATCCAGCAGGCGATGACGGGAGTCTGAGGGCGACGGTCGAGAATTTGATGGATGCCGTGACCAAATCGCCGCAACGATTGTTCCTCGCGTCGTTTCAACCAACCCTCGGGAAAGATCAAGAGGTTGTCGCCTTGGTCGATCGCTTGAACCGCAGTTTCAATTTCGGGAGCCTCTCGACGGAAACGGGCTTCGGGAACCCGAATCGTGAAAAAGATGCGACGCATTAGCCATGAGATGCACGGCAGATCGTAAAACCGGGCCGTCATCATCGGCCGCACCCTTAGCGGGAGAACCTTGGCCACCCACAAGGGATCGAACCAAGCCGCATGATTCGCGATGATAATCACGGGCCCGCGTGTGGGCACGGAATGGACCCCCGGACCGAACGCACGAATCCGATACATCACTCCGAGGATCGGTTCGACCAGCAGTTCGAGCAACTCACGGAACAACCCCCGGAAGGCGAAGAGGGCAAAGCTGGCGGCCAGCAACGAGGAGAGGATCGGCAGGGGCACCCAGGGTGTCAGCAGGCGTTGCCCCCACCAAGCCCCGGTCGCGCCCAGAGCAAATGCGGTCGCAATGAGAACAGCACCGAGCCGATGTCGCGAGGGATGAATGCGAATCATTATCTCGGTCCGAGGGGCGACCTGAGCCAGACCGAGACAAACACCGATAAGAATCGACGGCCCCCCCAGATCGGGTCGGAACCAGCCCAGCAGCCAGCCGAACGCTGATCCGAGCCAAGCCAGCGGTATCAACCCGATCGCGCGTTGAGAGAAACGTTGGCAGGAAGACAAAAGAACGCCCAAACTGACCGCCATGCCCAACTCGATCTCCTCCCCTCGCTGTCGGACGTGGGACCATGCGAAGAGCATCAATCCCGCTTGTCCAAACAGAACGATCCAGGCGAGTCGAGCGGCACGGTCGCTGGAGTGCCGGCTGAAGAGAAAGATCGGCCCCAGAGCCGAGGTTGGAAGACGGACGAACATCAACAGTGTCAATCCCAGAAGCCCGATCGCCAGGCGCAAACGCAGCAAACCATCGAGCATCTGTTCATCGACTCTAGGAAACGGCCCCACCGATGTCCGACTGATGAGGAATCCGAAGAGGCCTCCGACCAGACCCGAGATCGAAAAGGCGGCAGTGAGGCGATACGGCCCCAGCCGGGCACGAGCAGCGAGAGAAGGGATGACCGCATGGATCGCCGCCCAGGCGACGAGAGTGAGAAGGATGGTCCAAGCTGAGGTCATGGTGCGTTGCTGACGAAGAGGTTCCGCGTCGTTCTCCCAGGCGTCGAGTTGTCCCAGCAGAAGAGCACTGGATGCCAGCCAAGCGCTCCAGAGCAGGACGAGAGAAAGGGTATGGAGTCGCGCTTGTCGGCGGGTGAGCCACATGATGAACCCCCAAGTCGGCACTTATTGTCGGAGAAAAAGCACGAGGCGGGAAGCCCGCACGCTTCCCGCCTCGCCGGAGTCAACCCGATTGTTGCTGGATCATCGTTCCATCACGGAGCGCCCGCGCCGGGGACATTGAAGTCCTGCGGCTCGCCCACCTGGCGTTCGGCCTCTTCACGATTGATGATGATGCGCGGGGTGACCAGGATCAAGGTGTTCTGGGCCTCGCGACCATAACCGGTGTTGCGGAAGAGCCGATTCAGGTACGGGATCTTGCTCAAGATCGGCGGACCGAATTCGTTGCGGCCCTCGCTGAGGGTCTTCAAACCGCCCAACACCACGGTGCCTCCGTCGGGAACGCTGACGGTGGTTTGCACACTCATGATGTTGAAGATCGGCTGTTGGATGTACTGGGTGAACGGGATCGGTTGTCCGAGGAACCCACCCTCATACGTTGGGGTGATGAACGCAGTCACAGGGAACAGCGGCACCACCGTCGACGAGAGAGTGTACATCTGCGGGTTCATATTGATGCGAACGTAGCGACGATCCGCGGACACGACCGGTTGCAGGTTCAAACTGATCGACGGGAACTGACCGTTGGTGGGAAACGGTGTGTTCACCGGTCGGAACACCAATTGCCCGTTGACATTGAAGACCTGCAAATCGGTCACGAAGAACTGAACGTCGGACAAGGTGATATTCGCGGAAGCCCCATTGAAGGCCGTCAACTTCGGCGCCTGCATGACGTTGAAGCGACGATCGCCCTGAGCGGCCTCCATGAACATGAACACCTGAATCTCGTTGAGGAACGCCAGACCGAGCGACAATCCGCCATTCATGCCCGGCTGATTCGGGAACCCGCCGAACGGGGGGATGGACATATTGAAGCTCTGGCTCCGCAACGGAATATCCAGATCGCTCGTCAAAGTTCCGGCGGGCGTCAGTCCCGCGATCACGCCGCGCGGCCTTGGGTCATTCAGGTAGCCAGCCGGCTTGAATTGACCGGTCGTCAACTGGGGCTCGAATGTCCGCGTGTAGTGATCGGTCTTGATGTTCATCGAGAAATCCATGCCGATCCGCTCGAAGAACGATTCGGACACGCTCACCATGCGAACTTCGATCGCGACCTCCACGTCTTGCAGCCGACGCAATTGGTCTAGCAGATCGGCGATTTGCTCCTGCACATCGTCAAACTGATTGACGACCAGGGCCATGCCGATCGGGAAGTAATCGATCGTGCCCGCCCCGCCGACATCCGCCCAGGTGTGCGGCTGGACCGTGTTCGTGACCAGCTTGATCAGCACATCCTCGATGGTGTTCTTGCCCATCGACAGATTCTGGGTGCCATTCCCCATCGCGCTGGGCGGCAACACGTCGCTAACCGTCGGAGGATCTCCGGAGCCCGGCACGGTACTCATCCGACCCGCCGGCACCCCATTGCGCAACCCCATCTGCGGTTGGAACGGTCCCGAGGCCAGGCTGAACCCTTGATTGTTCCGTTGGTGGTGTTGCTCCAACAGGTTGACCAGGTTCAGGGCGTTCGGCATTGTGTAGTTGTCGACCGGCACGACGAGGTCGGCAACCGGGTAAATGACCTGCTTCAATTTGCCCCGTGCTTTTTTCTCCGAGACGACTTGGAGAACGTCGTCGGCGACGATGTAGGTCATCTTCGCCTGCTTCAGCAGAAGGTTGAGCACGGACTTCAGCGGTACAGCATCGACTTTCAACGAAACCGGTGTGTCCGGATTCAGGCCGTCGGCTTTCAGTTCCTCGATACCATCCATGACGATGTTGATCTTCAGGTACTGCTGGAGATACTTCATCGCCTCGCGGACCGAGGTCTGGTCGAAATCAACCGTGACCGGAGTCGAGAGCTTGCGTTCGATCTCTCTCTCTCGCTCCGACTTCAATCGTCTCGACTCGAGATTGCCGTTGCCTCGATCGCGCCAATTCTTGGCACGTTCCTCGTTGAATCGCACGGGATCATCAACATCCAGATGCGGTCCCAGCTTCTCGGTGCTGTTCAAAGCCCCGAGTGCGAACTCTTCTTTGTCCTTCTGGAGTTGGTTCCAGTTGGCATGCCGCTTCGCCATCTTGGCGATGTTCACCGCGGTCGCAATCACATCCGAATCCGGGTCGAGTTCTTGCGCTTTCAGCGCGATGACCTCGGCGTCGGCGTACTTCTTTTCATCCATCAACTGGTGATACTGTTTCATCAGCTCCGCGGTTTGTTTGAACCGAGCCTCTCTCTCGGCGGCACGATCTGCGAATTGCTTCGCTTTTTGCTGCTGCCGCGTGGCAAAGCTCGTTTCGGCATCACGCTGGATCTTGAGGACCTTGAAGGTTTGCAACCGATACTCGATCGGCCCTTGCAAGGAATTCAGGTCCTTCGGATCCAATTGTGCCTCTTTCAGTTTCGCCAAGTGCTCGGTCAACAACTGGATGGCCGCGTCCGTCTCGCCGCGGTTGAACCGCGCTTGGGCCTCGCGTTGCACCTTCAGACCTTCAGTACGCAGTCGTTGGAATTCGATTTGTTGCAAAGCACGGACTTGCGCCGCGTAATTGTCGCCTTCGCCGGGCATCGTTGGGTTCAACGGCGTTGGCGGAAGGATCTTTGTCCCGCCCTCACCGGCACGGGCCTTACCGGCCTGGTCCGGCTGACCCGAACCTGCCAACGGAGGCAACAGGGCCGTCGATTCTCCACTTACCGGTCGCACCTGGCTCGGCTTGGAAGAAGTTTGCGAGGCCACCATCTGGGACAGGGCGAGGTCCATCTGTTCGCGCATCTGCCTTTGCTTGTCGATCGGGAGCAACGACGCATCGACCTGCTGGAAGATGGCGACGGCTTGCTCGTGATGGCCCCGTCGCATTGCCGCCAAGCCCGCTTCGTAACCCGAATTCGCTTTCGCAATGGCGAGATTGCGTTGTTCGGTTTCGATCGACCGGAGCAGAGCCGACGCCTCGCTTTGCAGGCCGTAGCCGCCGGCGAAGACAGCTTCGGCCAACTGACGAGCCATCTCGAACTGTCCATTCCGCAGTTCGAGTTGAGCCTTCGCGAGCATCTCCTGACCCTGAGCAATCCGCGGATCGACGGGGTTGGCCGCGACCTTCGTATCCATCGGAGCCGACGTCGTCGCCGCTGCCGACTTGAGCCAGGTCAATTTGGCATCGATACCGGCCGTATCGAATCCCATCCGCTGCGCGAATTCGCGCGATTGCAACAGCATGGTCTCCGCCTGAGCCGCTCGCTCCGGCGTCGGCTGAGCGCCGGCCCACTGCATGGCTTGATCGACATAACTGTTGATCTGCCCCGCCGCCTTCTGCGAAATCTCGCTCAGGGCCTTCTCCGGGCTGTCTTCATCGCTGCGGAAGCTCGCTCCGAGTCGTTGGGCTTCCAAGGCCTTGGAGCGTGCCGCGGAAAGTTTGTTGGCTTTCTCCAATTGGCGGCATTCCGCGAGCAAGGCCTGCGCTTGAGCCTTGACGTTGGGCGTCGCTGGGGCGGACGGCTCCTTGTTCGCCGCCGGCGTGACCGAAGAACCGGTCGAGGGAGCGGCGGCGTGAGTCAATCCGCCGGCTGGGGGCGGCAACAAAGGAGGTTCTTCGCGTGCGGTCTGCCGGGAAGCAGACTCCGCGATGCTTGCAGGTTTTTCCGAAGTGGGATGAGCTTTCGCTTTGCCCGCCACCAATGCGGCTGGTCGAGCAGCCTTCGCTTTCGCCACGTCGATTTCGGCCAACAATTTGGACGGCCGATCTGAAATATCCCAATGGGAGTACGGAGCGTGCATTTTTTCGGCTTTACGAGCCAACTCGGCAGCTTGCTCCAACGCCCCTTGGTCCTTGAGCTTTCGTGCCTCGACGAGAAGCTTTTCGGCTTGCTTGCGAGTTTGCTCACCGCGAGCCGCGTTCACGGCCGCTTGCAATTTCTCGGCGCTGTACTCGAAGACGCCCCAGCGGGTGGGAATCGCGGCCGCGCGTTTGGCACATTCGGCCGCCAGGTCGATGTTGCCGTCGCGCAGGGCATCTCGCCCCATCCGAACCAAAGCACGAGCATCGCTGGGGAATACGGTGGTTTTTTCGGTTGATCCTCCCGCCTTCTTGTCGCCGACCGTCGGCAATGTCGGAGCGTCGCCGGCCCCACGGGCCACCTTGGTCGCGTTGATGGGTTGGACTTCCTGCGCCGGAGTGGCCGCAATGTCGTCGAGGAGTTTCTTCGGCGTGTCCTCCTGCCAGAATTCCCATTTGCCCAGGTATTGATCGGCGGCCAGGGCATAAGCACGAGCCGTGGCCAAATCCCCCGCCAGCAGGTAACGGCGTCCTTCTTTGAGATACGCCTTGGCCGTGACCTTGTCCGACGCTGGGCGAAGTTGCATCGGGGCCGCGGGCATCGGCGCCGTTTGGGCCCACAGCGTCGTCCCGGTCCCCGTCATGACCGGCAGCAAGAACAGTCCGGCCGCCAGGCGCCGCAACGCCCGTTTCCTTGCCTGAGACACCATTGCCTCCTTTCCCCCGTCCGATCCCCCGACCGGCAACGGTCCGTGTCCTCACGCTGTTCCGCCCAACCCCAGTTCGCCCAGGCACACCCCAAGCGATCCTCGGGCGGTTACCCCCCCTAGGTACGGACGCAGCGCTCCCTGACAAAACAATCAGCGGGCGGGGCGATAACCAATCTCTCAACC
>CAKZUU010000336.1 GCA_937922175.1 uncultured Gemmataceae bacterium | reverse complement strand
TCGATCCGCCCGGGGGGAGGCCTCCCTCGGAGATTACCGGCTGCTTCTGCCCCAATTGCATGAACCCGATGACGTGGACGAAAGCGACGGCTCCGGCATGGTCCAGTGGCGATCGGGTGCTGGTCGCCAAATTCCTCTACGATCGTGACTACCTCGGCGCCCCGGACCGACATCAGGTGATTGTGTTCAAATATCCCAAGGAGCCGCAGCAAGGTTCCACGGCAATGAACTACATCAAGCGCTGCGAGGGCCTGCCGGGCGAGACCTTGGCCCTTTTTCGCGGGGACCTCTACGTGACGTCGTCGCTGACTTATCCCCATCGGCAGCCGAATCCCGATCCGAACGCCCGGCACACCCCCGACCAGATGTTTCCCAACGACGAGTCCGCCGTGCAACTGTTCCATGAATCGCTGGCGCGAATGATGGACGGTGCCCCGCAGCCGGGAGATTTTCAAATCGTTCGCAAGTCACCGCCGGTGATGCTCGAAATGCGCCGCATCGTTTTCGATAACGATCATCAGGCAGCCGATCTGGCGGCGGCCGGGGTTCGACGCTGGGATGTTCCCTCCGAGGGCCCCTGGGCCGGCGACAGCCCCAGCATGCCCAAGCGCTTTCGCTACGAAGGTTCCGCCACGGACGACCGCTGGTCGTGGTTGACTTATGCTCATCGCCTCGGGATCGACGCCCGCCGGACCACAGCCGACAGCCGCATCCGACTCGACATGTTGGAGCAAGTGGGGCACCATCATCATCGTCTCGTCAACGTGCCAGAATATCCTCGCACGGATGATCGCTCTCTCATCTCCAACATGATGGGCTACAACACCGGCGTGGGTGATCCGAATCAGGAGTTGCTTGGTTTGGGGCCGCGCCTTTATTGGGTGAGTGACCTCATGCTGGAGGCGGACCTGGAGATCGAGTCGGATTCCGGACAGTTCGCGTTGGAATTGTCAAAAGGGATGGATCGCTTTCGAGCCGTCTTCGATGTCGGGAGCGGCGAATGTACCTTGATTCGTCTCATCGGCCTGACGGACGATGAGCGCCGTCGTCATACGCGGGAATTGGCCCGGCGTTCGACCTCATTAAAAGGGAAGGGCAAGTACCGTGTCCGATTCGCGAATTTTGACTCGCGCTTGACTGTGTGGGTTGATCGCAGTTTGCCGTTCGACGAAGGCGTCAGTTACGAACCCTCGCGTGTGTTGGGGCCAACAGCCGAAAACGACATTGAAGCACCCGCACGGCTGGGCGCGACCCAAGCCCGATTGACTGTATCCCATCTGCGTCTGTGGCGGGATACTTTCTATGTGCATACCGATCGCAGTTCGACGACTCTAGACATCGATGGCACGTCGCACACGCTGCAAACGTATTATGTGCAGCCAAGGCATTACCTCTGCCTGGGAGACAACAGCGCCTCGAGCTCCGATAGTCGCGAATGGGGGTTGGTCCCGGAGCGGCTTTTATTGGGTCGGGCTTTGGTTGTTTATTTCCCCTTCTGGCCCTTCAATCAACGGGCCGGTTTGATTCGCTGACCCGGCTGACGATCAATTATCTCGGGCACGGGGAGACGGAAGAGACACCGTTGATCAAGTCGTGGGCTGATCCGTCACGGATGATCGGGGGTAGGTGGTGCCGTCGCTCGGCCGATCCCCCCGGGAAAGTCGAGGAGACATCGACGATGCTCAGCCAGGAGATTCAGATTCGCGTCCGATATGCGGAAACCGATCGAATGGGGTTACTGCACCATGCGAATTACCTGGTGTATTTCGAGCAGGGGCGGACCGAGCTTCTTCGCGCTCAAGGTTATACCTACAAGCGGATGGAGGATGAAGGTTTTTTCTTAGTGTTGGTCAAGGCATCGGTGCGGTTTCGCCAGCCGGCTCATTATGATGACTTACTGACGGTGCGGACGAGCGTGACCCGGACGACAGCCGTGCGGATTGAACATCGTTACGAGGTTTTCCGTGATCAGACGCTCATCGCCGAGGGAGAGACGACCCTGGCCTGTGTGGATCGGAAGGGTCGGCTGCAAGCTTTGCCTGAGTGGTTGCAACAGTTGACCTGAGGGATGTCCCGTGCGCCAGATCCTCGTGCATTGGATCTTGCCATCGGTCTTTTGCGTCATTCCCGTGATGGCAGGGTTGCTGATTGTTTTGGCCATTCCCCCGGTGGCGATGCGATTTTATCTTCGGCACCTGACGAGCGCCCCGATGGATTGGATCATTCTCTTGCTGGGCACGCTGCTGTTTATCGCGCAGATCATCCTCAGTTGGCGGGCGCTGCGATGGCGTGGAGGATCCTTCGACGAACGACCGGACCGTTGGCTGTCGCATTTAGCTCAAGGAGCGGAGTGGTTTCCTCTGCTCGGGCTGCTGGGCACGGTGGGAGGTATCCTGCAAACGTTCAGTCAAATGCGTGGCGCGAGCGTCACGCCGGCAGAAATCATCCAAAATTATGCACCTGCCATTACTGCTACCGGCAGCGGATTGTTTATGGCCCTGTTGAATATCCTTCCCACATGGCTGGTCACAACGGGACGCGATCTGAT
>CAKZUU010000335.1 GCA_937922175.1 uncultured Gemmataceae bacterium | reverse complement strand
GCCAATAGGTCGGTTTTCCCGCCGGCTTGGGATGAATCGCATGGTGCCACCGCAGCAGGTCTTGCCAAGGTGCCTTCCGTGTCCATTGCTCGATCCGCTCCAATGCCTCGGACGTGTACGGCAACTCGTCACTGCCCCAAGCAAGAAGAAAGACATCCTCGACGGTCCGCAAGCGCAGCAATTCTCGACCCAACTCGGGAAGTCGAAAGGCCACGATCCCGCGCCCGCTTTTCTTCACTTCACCGCCGAAGTCACGGGTAATCTCGTCGGCGGCAATCTCTTCCAAGCCGCGATGCACCATCGCGTAGCAAGCAGGCAACGAACGATCCATGCGATGGGACGGCATCGGGGTAGTATACGAAAGGGGCGAGAAGGGTTGGGGCGTTTGGATCAATCCTGAGTGCGGGCCACCGAGCCGGTGGATCCGACGATGCCGTGGGAAACGAAATGGATCGATGAATCGTCACGACCGGGTTGGATGCATCACGACTTCCTGGGCGGACCGACAAACGGTCTGTCGAATTCGGCCGCGTTTGCTATGATTTAACGGAGGTGGTGATTTCCCAGCTAGTGGAGAATGGTTGACAGACGAATTGCCTTGGTTTTGCTCCGACGAGAATGGGAGGAGTCAGCCATGAGCGCGCCGTGTCAGTTGTTTTTCTTGTACGATTCCACGTTGGATACGCTGGAAGCGGGTCTGAATCGACAGGACCGCTGGAGCCCCCCAGAACCCCCTCCGCAGACATCGATGGACCGATCGGAGCAGCACCGGTCGATCCGAAATGAGTGCTGGTTATCGCGTCCAACACCCGGTCCGATGTGGTTGCCCTGAGCGTCGAAGCGACCGCTGAGTGGCGTCATCGGTGGGGCACATCGAGTTGATGTTTCTCGATGAGGCGGTAGAGAGCGCGTCGGCTGATGCCGAGGGCGCGGGCGGCATGGACTTTGTTGCCGTGGTGCATCTCGAGGACCCTGGCCACATGACGCCGCTCGATTTCGCGCAACGTGGTCGCTTCGGGTTCGGCGGGAAGAGGCGAAGGTTTCGGGGCGCGGGGCAAGGGTGCTGCCGGCGTGGCCGAGAGTGGAACGTTCATTGCGGTCGATTCGCTCGGTGACGGTTGGGCCGTCGCGTGAGCCGCGTCGGCGATGACGTCGGGCAGGTCGTCCAAGGTAATGGTGTCGCCCTCGGCGAGGATCTGAGCGCGCTCGATGACATTGGCCAATTCGCGAACATTGCCGGGCCAATGGTAGGCAAACAGCGCCGTCATGGCCGCGGGATCGACCTTCATTTTGATTCGACCGACCCTCCGGGTGTTCAGAAAATGGTCGACCAATTCGGGGATGTCCTCTTTCCGTTCGCTTAAAGTGGGCAGTTGGATCGTGATGACATTGAGTCGATAGAAAAGGTCATCGCGGAAGCGACCGGCTTTTTGCTCGTCTTCCAGAGGTTTGTTGGTGGCCGCGATGACGCGGACATTGGCGCGACGCTCTTCGGTTCCACCAACGCGACGAAAGGTTCCATCTTCGAGGACGCGCAAGAGCTTGGCTTGCATGCCGCCCGACATTTCGGCAATTTCGTCGATGAACAGAGTGCCGCCATCGGCGACCTCGAACAATCCGGGCTTGGATTGGCCGGCTCCGGTAAACGCCCCGCGTTCGTGGCCGAACAGTTCGCTTTCCAGAAGCGTTTCCTGAAGAGCGGCACAATTGACCGTCACCAGAGGTTTGTCCCGCCGGGGGCCGTTAAAGTGCAGGGCACGAGCGACCAGTTCTTTGCCGGAGCCGCTGGGCCCGCGGATCAGAACGGTGGCATCGGTGCCGGCGACTCTTTCGACCATTTGCAGCACTTTCTTCATTGCGTCGCTGCTGCCGACCATCCGCAGGCGGGCGGACTCGAAGTTCAAGTGTTCGATATGCGCTTTGAGGCGGACATTTTCGACTTTGAGCCGGCGGACCTCCATGGCCCGGCGGAGCGTGGGGAGGATCGAGTGCAATTTGAACGGCTTGAGGATGTAATCGAACGCGCCGAGTTTCATGGCCTCGACGGCGGTTTGGACGGTACCGTGGCCCGTCATGATGATTCCAATCAGCTCCGGTTCCAGTCCCAGCGCCTCACGGAGCAACTGGATGCCATCGATTCCGGGCATCATCAAGTCGGTCAACAGAAGGTCGTACTCTTCGCGGCGGAGCTCTTCCAGAGCCGCTTGCGGTTCGACACAGCCCTTGACGCGGTAGCCCTCTTCGGTGAGGGAATCGCACAAGGCGCGCATCAGTTCGATTTCGTCATCGACGATCAGGATTCGACCCGGTGGCCATTCATTTGCTTCATTTGACATGGCAACACCTCCACGGCTTGGGGATGCCGAGGGAGCTAACGCAAGCGTTCCACGTTGACCCCGTTGGAAGCGGGTAAGGTGATTCGGACGGTGGTTCCCTGGCCCGGCTGGCTCTCGATCTGGATGCAGCCGTGATGGTCCTGCACGATGCGGCGGCAAATCGCGAGTCCCAGACCGGTCCCTTTCCCTTCTTCTTTCGTCGTGAAAAAGGCATCCATCACTTTGGGCAGGATTTCCCTGGGGATGCCGCAGCCGGTATCGGCGACCTCGATCAGCACGCCGGGACGGCCGTTGGGCAGCGACTGTTTCTTCAGACGAAGCGTCAGGGTTCCGCCGTGGGGCATCGCGTCGCCGGCATTGCTTACCAGATTGAGGAACACTTGACGAAGTTTTTGCCGATCGGCCACCACGCAGACGGGCTGATGCTCCACTTCGCGTTGGACGGCGATGCCCCGCTTTTTCAAATGGTGATGCATCAATTCCAAGGCGCGATCGACCTCTTCGGTGAGGTCGACAGACGACATCTCCTCTTTGCCGGGTCGGCTGAACTGGAGCAAATTGCTGACAAGCCCCGCCATTCGCTCCAATTCCTGTTCGATGATTTCCAGGGCTTTTCGCCGAGGGTCGGTCGGAGGTGTCTTGGCGAGCACGCCCTCGAGTCGCAGGCTGATAATCCCCAGCGGATTGTTCAGTTCGTGGGCGATGCTGGCGGCCATTTCCCCGACGCTGGCCAGCCGAGCGGCTTGCCAGAGTTGTTGTGTCGTCTGTCGAAGTTCTTCGGTCTTTTGTTCCAGTTCGGCGTACGCCTGGCGCAACTGGGCGTTGGTCGCCTCCAATTGATGGCGTGTTCGGACCTGATCGAGGGCCCGGCGGACAGCGTCGGGCAAATACGAAAGATACTCCGACGACTTCGTCACGTAATCCATCACCCCTTGACGCAACGCACGGATGATGGTGGCGTCATCGCTGAACCCCGTCACGAGGATGACGGGCAAGTCCACCCCTGACTCTTTCAATTCGCGGAAAAAATGGAGACCTTCGATGCCGTTGTCAAGACGATTGTCGAGCAGCATCAGGTCGACCCCTCCCCGATCCAATCGCCGGCGTGCATCGTCAGCCCGGGCACACCATTCCACTTGATAGCCGGCACGCTCCAGGATCCGCCGGTGCAAAGCGGCGATGCCGGCGTCGTCTTCGACGATCAGGATGGTCTCGCGTTTCTCCGTCATTCCGGTGGTGCCTGTCCCACAGCGGCCGTCGGCGCTTTGATGATCTCCAGGAACAACCCCAAGCGTTTGATGGCCTCGACGAATTGTTCGTACTGCACCGGCTTGGTCAGGTACACGCTGCATCCCGACTCGTAGCAGCGGTGAACCTCTCGCGGATCGTCCGTGGTCGTCAGCATGATGACCGGGATGAGCGACGTTTGGGGGTCGGATTTGACCTGGCGAAGGACGTCCAACCCGCCCACCCGCGGCATGTTGATATCCAGGAGGATGAGCAAGGGAGTATTTGCTTCCTGCATCCCCTTTCGTCGCATCTCTTCCAGATAGTCCAACGCCTCTTGGCCGTCGCGAACCCGAACCACGTCATTGATCACTCCGGCGCGTTTCAAGTTTCGGCGAATCAAGCTGGCATGCCCGTCATCATCCTCCGCCAAAAGAATTAACAGACGTTCTTTATGGCTCATGGCGGCCCCCCTTCCTTTTCGGATCCGGGGAACGACACATAAAACGTGCTTCCTCTTCCGACTTGGGACTCCACGCGCACGTGACCGCCGTGTCGATCGACGATCCGGTGAACGATGGCCAGTCCCATCCCCTCTCCCTCGGCGACCTGCGGATGCAACCGGCGGAAGGCCTGGAACAACTGGGGCAAATGATTCTCTGCGATTCCCATGCCATTATCGCGAACAAAATATTCCCCGCCTGGTCCCGTCTCCCGGCTCGTGAAACCGATCTCGACGCGACCAGGTCGCGACGGATCGAGATACTTGACGGCGTTATTGATGAGATTGGCGAACACTTGTTCGATCGCCGTCGGATCCCCCCACGCGGGCGGCAAATCGGAGACGATCCGAACATCGGCATGATTCCGCGTTAACGTGACGTGCAACGCTTGGACGACGCGCTCGACGATGCTGCGAACGTCCACCACTTGCCAATGATACTGAACGCGCCCGATGCGGGATAAGCGGAGCAGCGCATCGATGATGCGGCCCAGACGAAAGACCGCCGCCTCGATGAAATCCAGCGATTCTTGCATTTCCACGGCGATCAAGCGGTCCGCTCGGTCGCGGATGTCGGCCGGCACGGCGGGGTCGCCGAGAAGACGGCGCAACTCGTCGGCGGTGATTCGCAATTCTTTGCTGAATCCTTCGAGATTCACCAAAGGCGAGCGGAGATCGTGCGAGACGCTGTAAACGAAGGTCTCGTTCTCTTCGGTTTTTCGCAACAATTGGCGATTGGTCTCGACCAAAGCGGCCGTCCGGTCGGCGACACGCTGTTCCAACTCGGAGTTGAGTTGCAAAATCGCCTCCCGCGCCCGATGACGCTCGGTGACATCCCGGACGACGGCGGTGAGATAAAGTTTTCCCTCCACCGTCATTTTGGAGATCGAGACATCGGCAGGGAACTCGCTACCGTCTTTTCGTCGGCCGTACACGTTGCGGCGTTCGCCCATGAGTCGAGCCACCGTCGGACCTTGGGCGAATTCCTCGACTTGGGCGCGGTGAGTCGCGCGAAAACGCTCGGGCAACAAGAGGCTCAACTCTTGGCCGATCACTTCCTCTCGCGCGTAGCCGAATGTCTTTTCCGCTCCGCGATTGAACAGGACGATGCGGTGCTGTTCGTCGATGGTCACGATCGCGTCTTCGGCGACTTCGAGCAAGCCGGCTGTCGCCACGCTCAAGGGCACTTGAGAACCCGGCACGGTAAGCCCCCCCAAGGTCTTCAACCTTTCGAGCAAGGTAACTCCATCCTCAAGACCAAGGAGCGGCACGGCAAGTGAATCGTATATTGACCGAGGTTTCTAGCATGCCCGAGGCGAGCATCTTCATGACCACTCACCTGAGCACCGTTTCGGAGCCCCTCATCCTGCGAGATGGTTCCACCGCAAGCATTCGTCGTGCCACCCCCTCCGACACTCCCGCACTCCATGCGTTCTTCGCGGGGCTGAGTGAAGAATCGCGTCGGCGGCGGTTCTTCTCTGCCTCCATTCCTAGTCCCGAGCTGGTGGCTCGGCTGTGCGAAAATGACAATCCGCGTGCGGAATTGACACTGATCGTGTGGCGGTATGGCGCTGAAGGTCCGCGAATCATCGCCACCGCCTCGTACCACGCGAAGACGGCCGATGTCGCCGAGGTAGCTTTCGCCGTCGATGATCAATGGCAGCGATTGGGGCTGGGGACGCTGCTGTTGGAAGCGTTGGCCTGGGAGGCGGTTCGTCAGGGATTCACACGCTTCTGGGCGGTCACCCATGCCGAGAACCAACTCATGCGGGGGGTCTTTCGCGACAGCGGCTTCGCCTGGAAGGAAACCGAAGCCGGCGATGAGATCGAGGTCGATCTCTCCCTGGCGCCGAGCTTGCGCAGCGAGGATCGGATGGACATGAGGCACCGGACAGCGACGGTGGCCTCGTTGCGACCGTTTTTTAAGGCCAAAGCGGTCGCCGTCGTGGGGGCCTCTCGTCGCCAGGGCAACATCGGCCGGCGAGTGTTGCAACGCCTCATCGACGGAGGATTCACGGGGTCGCTCTACCCGATCAATCCGCAGGCGTCGGAGATTGCGGGGCTGAAATGTTACCCACGGCTGGTGGATGTGCCGGGGCCGATCGACTTGGTGGTCATCGCTGTTCCGGCGGCTCAGGTCGGCTGTGTGGTGGACGATGCGGCCGCCAAAAGCGTGCGGGCAGTGGTAGTCATTTCGGCGGGTTTCGCCGAGGTCGGCGACGAGGGGCATCAGTTGCAACAGGAGTTGATCGAGAAGATTCGCGGCCACGGCATGCGGATGATCGGGCCGAACTGCCTCGGCGTGCTGACCACGGAGCCGGCGATTCGCATGAACGCCTCGTTCAATCCGATTTTCCCCGAGCCCGGACGGGTCGCGGTCTCTTCAGACAGCGGGGCCTTGGGGTTGGCTGTCGTGGCGCGGACAGCGCGGGGCAACCTGGGCGTTTCCTCCTGCGTCAGCGTCGGGAATCGGGCGGATGTGTCCAGCAATGACTTGCTGGAGTATTGGGAGGTGGACGACAACACCGACGCGATCGTCCTCTACATGGAATCGTTTGGGAATCCCCGGCGGTTTGCCCGGATCGCCCGACGCGTGAGCCGTTCTAAGCCGATCGTCGTGGTCAAGGCGGGGCGGACCAAGGCGGGGAAACGCGCGGCATCGTCTCATACGGCGGCCTTGGCGGCCAGCGATGATGTCATCGACGCCCTGTTCCGCCAAGTGGGTGTGATTCGTGCACCGACCCTGGCGGATGTATTGTACGTGGCCGAAGCACTCGCCGGCCAGCCGGTGCCGGTCGGTCGAAGGGTCGGCATCCTCACCAATGCCGGGGGGCCGGCCATCCTGGCGACCGACGCCTGCGAGAGCATGGGGCTGGAGGTGCCCCCCTTTTCCGAGTCGTTGAAAGCGCAATTGCGGGAATTCGCTCATCCGCATGCCAGCATCGCCAATCCGGTTGATCTCGTGGCGTCGGCCAGACCCGCCGATTTTCGCCGGGCCGTCGCGACCCTTTTGCGCTCCGGCGAAATCGACGCTTTAATCGCCATTCACGTGAATCTCGAACCGGTCGGGAATGACGAGTATCAGCAAGCGATCCGGGACGGTGTGGCGGATTGCCCCGATCGGATTCCGTGTATTCCGGTTTACGCCGTCTTCCTTCCGGACATGCCCGCCCGCAGCCTCAAGGTGGACGAGCGCTGGCGAATTCCCTGCTACCCGTTCCCCGAGTCGGCGGCTCGGGTTTTGGGCTACATTGCCCGATATGCCGATTGGCGATCCCGTCCCGAGGGGACCATCCCCCGATGGAACGACGCACATCCGGCGACGGCCCGGTCGGTCTGCCGTCGGGTGTTGGCGGATCGCGGCGAAGGTTGGCTTTCCGCCGTCGAAACCCAGTGTGTCTTGCAAGCGATGGGGCTGCCGATGGTCAACGGAGAAGTCGCCACCTCCGCTGAGGAAGCGGCCGACATCGCGGAGCGCTTGGGCTTTCCCGTCGCCGTGAAATTGGTCTCGCGGACACTGGTTCACAAGACGGAAGTCCAAGGAGTGCACTTGAATCTCGACAGCGCCGAGGCGGTTCGTCGTGCCTTCCACGACATCCGCTCATCCCTGACGCAGCGTGGCCAAGAAGCGGCGATGGAAGGTGTTCTCGTGCAACAGATGGTCCCCGGCGGCATCGAAGTGGTCGTCGGCGTGACGCAAGATCCGTTGTTCGGACCGGTCATCGCCTTCGGGTTGGGCGGCATCCACGTCGAGCTGTGGAAAGACATCACCTTCCGTGTCACCCCGCTGACCGATCGCGATGCTCACGAAATGATCCGATCGATTCGAGGGGTACACCTCTTGGATGGATTTCGCGGTCAGCCCCCAGGCGACGTCGTTGCCCTGCAAGATTTGTTGCTCCGAGTCGCCCGGTTGGCGGAGGAAGTTCCCGAGATCAGCGAACTCGATCTCAACCCCGTGTTCGTCCGACCGCCAGGGCAGGGGTGCGCCTTGGTCGATGCCCGCATTCTGGTTCGCCCGGCCTCGTGACCAAAGCGAGGGAAGAATCCACCGAGTCGCTCCACGAGGTCATCCCTCGTCGACCGTGACCGAGATGCGTCGCGGCGTCGCTCCGGGCTTTTTGGCCACTTGGATCGTCACCACGCCCCAGCGGCTTCGCGCCGACACCGCCTCCGCATCGATCGCCTCGGGAAGCGAAATGTGCCGCTCGAAGGTGCCTTCCGGTCGTTCGTGTTGCCGATATTGGGTCGTCGAGTCGAAGGACTCGGCTCGCCGTTCCCCGCGGAGGGTGAGCGTACCCTGATGCAACGTAATTTCCAAACTCGCCGGATCGACTCCTGGCAGATCCGCGACGATGGTGTACGCCGTGTCGGATTCGATCACGTCGATGCGAGGGGTCCACTTCGCTTTGGCAACCGGGCCGCCACCTTCGGCGTAGGGGGCGAAAATCCGGCGAAGTGTTTCCTCGACTTCGTGGCGCACGTCATCGAACAACTGATAGCCACGCCAGCGCTGGGATTCAGAACTCATCGGTCAACACCTCGGAAGGCTCGAATGGGCAACCGCGATACACTTGCAGTTGGCCGGGCGCACTCTTGAATCGGGTTTTTAAATCAGCACATCTAATGCTAGGTCCAAAACCATCAGGAGTGTCCCCCATGCGATGGTCCATCAGTCTAGGCCGAATCGCCGGGATTCAAATTTACGTTCATTTCACCTTTTTCATCTTACTCGCTTGGTTTGGCCTGGCCGAAGGATTGGCGACAGGGAATTGGGCCAGTGCCGCCGTTCGCTTGACGCTTTTTGGGGCGTTGGCGGTCATTATCGTTCTCCACGAATTGGGTCACGCACTGGCGGCTCGGCACTTTGGCATCCGCACACGCGACATTACCCTGTTGCCCATCGGCGGAGTAGCTCGATTGGAACGCATGCCGGAGAAACCCCTGCAAGAGTTGATCGTTGCCCTGGCGGGACCTGCCGTCAACGTTGTCCTCGCGGTGGCTCTGTTCTCCGGTTTGCTTCTGTCGGATCGGCTGATCGACTGGGGGGAGTCGCTCCACATCGGCGGAGCGTTCGTCCTGAACCTCGTCGCGATCAACGTCATTCTGGCTGTTTTCAACATGCTACCGGCTTTTCCGATGGATGGGGGGCGCGTCCTGCGGGCTGTGCTGGCCCTGAGCGGCGACTACGTTTGGGCGACCACAGTGGCAGCCCGCGTTGGTCAGATGATGGCCATCGGCTTTTTCTTGCTCGGCTTGTTCGGGAGCTTCGTCGGCTTTGGCAGTCCGATGCTGCTCCTCATCGCTTTGTTCGTCTGGATCGGAGCCGAAGAAGAAGCCGACATGGTCCGCACCCGGGCGGTCTTGGCGGGTGTTCCGATTTCCCGCTTGATGGCCACGCATTTCCAAGCCCTGCGACCAGACGATGCCATCGCCCAAGCGGCGGGTTGGGTCGTCCGGGGATTTCAACACGATTTTCCCGTGGTGGACGACGGACAGGTTGTCGGTATGCTGGCCAAACGCGATTTGCTCGAAGCGCTCGCGGGTAAAGATTCGCACACACCGATCCGAGACGTCATGCGCACCAACTTCGAGCGCATCCATCCACTGGATACCGTCGAGACAGCGTTGTCGCGCTTCCAGGAATGCCAATGCCACGCCTTGCCCGTCGTCCATCGAGACAAATTGGTCGGCCTCATCACGGTCGATCGGATCGGCGAATTCCTGATGCTGCGGGATCGGATGCGGATGACGACCGGCGCTCCGAACGAGGCGAGCGATGCCCCCGTCGTGACTCCCGCGACCGACCTCGGAAGGTCGTGACGCTCAACCGTTCATTGAATCCGACGCACCAAGTGTCCGCGACGTATGCATTTCCTCTTGTGTCCCCTGGGTACGGCCGGAGATCTGCACCCCTTCTTGGCGGTCGGGCAGAGGCTCCGACAACGAGGGCACGAGGTTTCGATCATCAGTCACAGCGTCTTCGGTCCGGCGATTCGCGCCCAGGGTCTGGACTTCATCGATCTCCGAGACGAGCCAGCTTATAGCGAAACTCACAATCGTCCCGAGTTGTGGCATCCGAGGCGTGGTTCGGCTCTGGGCGCGCGATTCTTCCTGCGACATACCATGCGAGCCTATTATCACGCCGTCGCGGAACGTTATGTCCCGGGAGCGACGATCACGGTCTCGAACCACTCGGGATTCGGCGGGCGCATGGCCCATGATCACTTGGGTGTGCCCTACGTGACGCTCCAGATGAGTCCCGCTTATGCCTTCAGCGTGGTTCGTCCGCCCAAATACGCCTTCTGGTCGCCTTCGGAGCGTTCGCCGCGATGGTTCCGGCGGTCCTATTTCTGGATCGGCGATCGTTTCGTGGTTGATCCCCTTCTTGGGCCCCCGATCAATCAGTTTCGTGCCGAACTGGGATTACCCCCGATTCGGAGTTTATTGCGTTGGCAGATGTCGCCGCAACTCATCATCGGGCTGTTTCCTCGTTGGTTTAGCGATCCGCGTCCCGAGGATTGGCCACCCCATCTGGTGGAATCGGAATTCCCCCTGTTCGACGATCATCACGATCTGCCCGACGACGTGGCCGAATTTCTTCGACAGGGCGAGCCCCCGATCGTCTTCACGCCCGGCACGGGGGTCGTCCATGCCCCTCGTTTTTTCCAAGCAGCGGTGGAGGCTTGCCAACGGTTTGGCCGTCGCGGCGTGCTGCTGTCTCGAACGGTGGCGCACATTCCACCGTCGCTTCCGCCCGACGTTCGTCACTTCTCTTACGTTTCGCTTGGGGCGCTCTTGCCGTACGCGGCGGCCATGGTGTATCACGGTGGCATTGGGACGCTTGCCCAGACGATTCGCGCGGGTCGTCCTCATCTGGTCATGCCCATGGCGCACGATCAACCCGACAATGGCGAACGTCTCGTCCGGCTGGGGGTCGGGCGAGTCGTCAAGCCCCAACGTTTCACTGGGAGGGTTGTTGCCAAGGCCTTACGCGAATTGCTCACCGATTCCGAAGTGACGCGACGATGCCGGGAGTTGGCCCAGCGGATCCCCGCCGATCCGATCGCCCCGACGGTCGAGCATTTGGAGCGATTCGCGCAACAAGTTGCTACTTGAAATCGAGCATGCCGTCCCGAACTGGGGTGTGTCGAATCACATGCGCTTTCTTCACTGGGCCAAAGACGCCTTTCGACTTGCCGGTATCGATCAAGCTGTCGCTTTTACCCTCGCCGGGCATCTCTGGAACGTGGTGACGGCTCCGCTGTTATTGCTGCTGATGGTCCGACGATTGGAGGCAGGCGAACGCGGCGTGCTGTTCAACTTCATCAGTATCTGTCAGGTCCAACTCATCCTG
>CAKZUU010000334.1 GCA_937922175.1 uncultured Gemmataceae bacterium | reverse complement strand
TGGATAGCGATTTCTGCGAGCATCTTGCGATTGATTTCGCATTGGGCGCGTTGCAGACCCGCGATCAGTTCGCTATACCTCATGCCCCGCATGCGAGCGGCGGCGTTGATGCGGATGATCCACAAGCGTCGAAATTGCCGTTTCCGTTGTCGTCGGTCGCGATAAGCAAACGCGCGGGCGCGGGTGAGGGTGACGACCGCCTGGCGGTACAGGTTGTGCCGACCGGCGCGAAAACCTTTACACAATTTTCGGATGCGTTTCCGTTTGCGGATGACGGTTTTGCCGCTGCGAGCACGGGTCATGAAACAAATCCTCGAGGCAACCAAACGAGCTGGTTGATGATTCAGGGCCCAATTCAGAAAAGTCCGGTCGGATCGCCTGGATCACCGCCCCAAAGCCAACAAGTACTTTTTGGCAACCTTGCCGGTCTCAATGGCGGTCCGGCGAAGCTGCCGCTTGCGTTTGCTGGTTCGCCCCGCCAACAGGTGGCGCTTGTTGCCCTTGTGTCGCTTGATCTTGCCGGTCGCTGTGCGCTTCATCCGCTTGGCGACACCCTTGTTCGTCTTGGCATGCTTCGGCATGGCAGTGGTCCCGGAAAAACACCGAAACCCACGGACATTCACGCCGGGGTTCCGTGTCAGTGGCTCTTTCGGAACTAACAATCTATGGAAAATCCCGCGCGTGGTCAGGGGGCCGTCCACCTCAGGTTTTGGGCGCCAGCATCGCGGTCATGCTTTTGCCTTCCATATTGGGTGGCTTCTCCAGTTTGCAGACATCGTTGAGCTTGTCCAGCATGCTTTGCATCACCCGCTGACCTTCCTCGATGTGCTGCAACTCCCGCCCTCGGAACATGACCTTAAGCAACACTTTATCGCGGCTCTCCAAGAACTTCCGAGCTTGGTTGATCTTGGTTTCTACATCGTGTTCGCCCGTTTTGGGACGGACGCGAATTTCCTTGAGCTTCTGCTGATGGACTTTGGCCTTGTCCTTCTTCCGGGATTGTTCGTAACGAAACTTCCCGTAATCCATGATCTTACACACGGGCGGACGCTCTTGGGGCGCTACCTCGACGAGATCCAGGTTCGCGTCGCGCGCACGATCCAACGCCTCGGCGGTGGGAATGACTCCCAATTGCTCACCATTGGGGCCGATCACACGGATGGGACTAATTCGGATTTGCTCATTGATGCGCGGACCGCGCTCCCGATCACGGTCCCCGATGCGCGGGTCACGAACAGGCGGTGGGATGGTAACTCTCCTTTACGACTCTGACAGTTCCTACGAGCCTCGACCTTGCCGCGAGGCTCTCCTCCGTGACGCTCGCCCCGCCACGATTCCAGACCGCCCCGACGATCCTTTCAAGGTCAATGGACCAAACTCGCAGGTATATGGACCATAACGCTTTGGTCGCTGATCGTCAACGGTCGCTGACACGATTTCTCCTCTCGCTCGCGCCCCCAATTTGCCGCTGCCGCGAGACCGACTCTTTCTAGAAAATTGTCAGGATTCCTTTGACACCGTCCCGACTCCTTCCTTGAGGACTTCCCATGGTCGCGCGCTGGTTGCTTGGATGGGCGGTCATGTCGATCGTCGTGTGGGCTCCCCTCTCCGCGGATGACCCGAAGGACGACGCCCGAGGTTTCGTTCCCTTGTTCAATGGCAATGACCTGACGGGCTGGGTCAATGTCAACGTGAAACCGGACACGTTCTCTGTCAAGGACGGACAACTCATCACCACAGGGCACCCCACCGGCACGATCCGCACGGAGAAGATGTACGAGAATTTCATCATGGAAATTGAGTGGATGCACGAGAACAAGAGCGAGCCGGGAAATTCAGGAATTTTCATCTGGGGGACCGCGAACCCCGTGGGAAAGACGCCGTTTCCCAAAGGCATCGAGGTGCAGGTCCTGGTGAACTTCGAAACCGATTGGGCGACCAGCCACGGCGATGTGTTCAGTGTCAACGGCGCCCATTGCAAGCCCGACAGGCCGCATCCCAAGGGCATGGAACGATGTCTGCCCAGCGAGCGCCGGGCCAAGGGCGGCGGGGAGTGGAACCACTACCGGATCATCGCCAACAACGGCACGATCAAGTTGCACGTCAACGGCAAAGAAGTGTCCGGAGTCAGCGAAGTGAAACCTCGGAAGGGCTATATCCATCTGGAAGCCGAAGGCGCCGTATGCCGCTTCCGCAACATTCGGATCAAGGAATTGCCTTCGACCAATCCCACGGAGGATGAAATCGCCAAATAAACTGGATGCCCGCCCTTGGGCCAATGCATCTCAAGCCGATTCGCGGAGGCGACGGAAGCGGGGTCCCCTCGCACCGGCTCGGCTGTCAAGGAGCCGCCGATACAACTCCTGTTGTGTGGGACTCGGCTCAATATTCCGTTCTCGCATGTGCTCCTCGGCCCGGTCGATCAGTTGATCGCCATCGTCGTCATGGTCCACTCGTCCGTGACGGAAGGCCGTGAACGAAGGTAGGTACACCGGAGCCATCGCACCAGAGGGCTCGACCACGGTGAACGCTCCGATGAAGGCACCGGAAGGCAAAACGCTCCCCGCTGCGATTCGGGCATGATCGCCGACGAGGCAGCCCTGCGGGACCGAGCAGGAAAACACTCGCCCCGGCCGATTCGAGGGGCGGCTGAGTCGTTCCCATGGGTCACGATCGCTCGTCTGCATCCCCGCGCCACATTCGACCCATTCGCCGAGGTAACTGTGTCCTAAATAGCCTTGATGGGGTTTTCCCACGAAGCCTTGCAAGATGCTTGATGCGATTTCACCTCCGACGACACAGGCCGGCCCGATCGTGGTTCCCGCGAGGATCTGAGCGCTCCGCACCACCGCTGCTGAACCCACGCCGCACGGGCCTTCCAGGCGAGAAAAGGCAGTCACGACAGCATCTCGTTCGATGACCACAGGTCCTCCGGTGGTGTCGGCCACGACCAAAGGGTCGATCCGCGCCGATAGATTGATGTGCAATCGGCCGGCAGGACCGACGAGAGAAAAATCCATCGGTCGAACTCCGGTATCCCGGGGGCTTAGACTCCGGAAGTCGCGCACGATCTCGTCGGCGTTCGAGGCAATCAGGTCCCATGCTCGGCGGACGAGGCGGCCGCCGGCAATTCGGTTGGGGAGTTGCCGCCTCCAGGACGCCAGGTGCTCTTCCAAATTCTCGATTCGGAAGGTGCGCAGCCGATCGGGGGTCAGGCAAACCCAAGCGACGTC
>CAKZUU010000333.1 GCA_937922175.1 uncultured Gemmataceae bacterium | reverse complement strand
ACCTGACTAAAGCGACATGGATGAAGACTTCGTTCTCAGCCCCGCGTGGATTCTTTCCTTAATTGACTCGACAGGCTCGATCCCCACCGAGAGTCGAACCAAGCCGTCGGTGATGCCTTGTCGCGCCTTTTCCTCGGGCGACTCGAAGCGATGAGAGGTCCCCGCAGGGTAACTGCACGTGGTCTGGGTGCTGCCCAACGAAGGGCTGAACGGAATCTCCGGAGCTTGCCGCATAAAGCAGTTGACTGCGTCCCGACCGCCCTCCAGCTCGAAACAGAGCATGTTGCCGAAGCCGCCGGCGAGGAGACGCTGGGCGAGGCGATGGTCGGGATGCTCTGGTCGGCCCGGATAAATGACCCGCCGCACACCCGGTTGAGTTGTCAGCCAATCCGCGAGGATCGCCGCATTGCTACTGGCGGTTCGCATCCGCAAATCGAGGGTGGACAATCCGCGTTCGGTCAACCAGCAGTCGAAAGGATTCGAGGCGAACCCCCAGATCGTCACCGTTTGGTTCAGTATGGGCAGCAGTTCCGGATCCGACCCGCAGACGGCCCCGAGCACGACGTCGCCGTGGCCGCTCATCAACTTGGTCAGGCTCTCGACAACGACATCGGCCCCCCACTCGATGGGTCGAACCAGCGACGGCGTTGCAAAGGTGTTATCGACGATCAGATCCACGTTGGCATCATCGCACAGCTCGGCCAATTGGCCGAGGTCGACGAGTCGGCAGGTCGGATTCGACATCGTCTCCACCAGCATCACGCGAGCAGGGGTCGCCAAGGCACGGCGGACTTCGTCGATGTTTGTCGCATCGACAAACGAGGTCGCGACTCCGAAACGGGCCAGTTCCTGTCGCAGCAGTTGATTGGTGCGGCCGTACAGAAGATGGCTAGCGACCAAACGATCTCCGGAGCGCACGAAGCTCAAGATCGTCGCCGTCAGGGCTGCCATGCCCGAACTGCACACGACACACCATCTCGCAGCCTCCATCCGTGCGACAATTGTCGCTAAGCGAGTGGCGTTCGGGTGCCCGTCGCGGGCGTAAATAAAGCCGAATTCTTCTCCCGAATAGAGGCGATCCAGTGCTTCGAGATCCGCGATCGTGTAGACGGACGATTGAAACAAAGGAGTGACCAATGGCACTGTCGAGCCGAGTCGAGTGCTATCGTTCATGAGCGAGGACCTTGCGCGAGAACGCCGAAACGACAGGGCTATTTTAGCCTCGCATCGCTCCGCCGTCCCCGCGAGAGGTCCCTCAGCGGGAAGGTTCCGCGTCGAGCAGTTTTTTTAGGGCAGCGGCCAATGCTTCGGCTTCGGTGCTTCCCTTTTCCTTGAAACCGTACAGTTCGGCCCGGGTCCGTGCCAGATCGTCGGGCAATTTTTCGACCAGCCGCAGATGTCCGTACCACAGTGTCCCGACGCGCATGCCGTCATCGTCATACACAAATAACGGCTGTCGAGAGGCATCCGCGAGGATTTCGCCGAACTGATCCAACAAGCGCCGATCGAGATGGGCCGCAGCGACGTCCAAGCTGACGTATTGCATCCCTCTCTTCTCGATCTGCTCACGATCCGCCGACGAGTCGCTTCCGGGGCGACGGACGTGGAGGATGGTGCGGAATCCGCGAGACTTCAGCCAGTCTAATCCCTCGGTGTCAGGTCGATGTCCCGTCGCAAGCCGCCCTTCTTTCACCTCGAAGTAAAAGGGGATACCAACCGGGAGAGTCCACGAGCGATCGGGAACATTCTGCGGCGGAATCGTCGTGGACGGCTCAGTCTTTCGCGGTTCAGCTAAATCCGGTGGCAGCGTTACGGCCTTCGGCGTTGACGATGGGGGATTCTTTGCCACAGGAGGAGTGGCTCTCGCCAGCGGCGGCTCCGTCGTCGACGGGTGAGAGGGCGACGGCGCAAGACGCGGCGTCGTCCCCCCGGCGGGCGGTCGATACATCGACGAACTCGGTGGTTTCACCTCCGATGGCATCGGCTGGGGAGTGAGCACCTCGGGGGCCCCGCCACCGCTCGAAGCGCCCGGCGGCATCGGGGCCACCGGGATCCCCGCAGGCGGAGGTCCGTAATAGGGGTACGGGGCCGGATAGCCCGGCAAGGATTGGTCACGACGGTTCGAGAACGGATCACTCGAATAGGCGGCGTACGGGTCACGATTCCGCCAACGTTCTCGCCAACGTTGGCAGCCTGAACTCACCACGACCGTAACGCACAGGGTCCCGACGACCCACCAACAGCGGTACCGCATGACGCTCTCTCCGCTCCGCCCGATGGCTCGATTTTAAGACAGGGCGAACCCACCACGGGAGTGAGACTTGAGCGGAATGCCTTCAAAAGGTCGAAAACAGGGCGCGAGAATAACGATTAGGCTGACCCTGAGCACACCCTGCTCATGCTTGACCGCACTCTTTTTCGGCCAGGACAGCCAAATGAGTCAAGCGTTCGGCGGTCACGTGGATTCGCTCAAAACATTCCGCGACAATGCTGTTGGGCGTTGTGAAGAGGCTAATCAAAAGATCGATCGGCCGCACGGCCCGGTGGTGTTCCTCCGCCCGACGGCGTGCCTCGCGTAACAAGCGAATGACGTTGTCCGAC
>CAKZUU010000332.1 GCA_937922175.1 uncultured Gemmataceae bacterium | reverse complement strand
TTCATGCAGTCTCGCTACCCGAACCTCCCCAGACGCCGAGCTTTCTTCGTCGCTCAACCACGCGGAATGAGCACCACTGACGACTTGTTGGTCTACACCTTCTGGGGAGAGCACGTTCGTCAGGATTTGCGGCACGAGTTGACGCATGCCCTGTTGCACAGCGTCCTGAAAGACGTGCCTCTTTGGCTTGATGAAGGGCTGGCCGAGTTCTTCGAGGTGCCCCCAGGTGCGCAGGGAATCAATCGGCAGCATCTTCTCACGATGAAACGCGAGGGGTTGGCACCCAATCTCGCGCGACTTGAACAACTCACACAAGTCGATCAAATGACTCCCGCTGAGTACCGAGAATCTTGGGCGTGGGTCCATTTCATGCTTCGAGGAAAGCCGGAACTGCGAACGGTCCTTCTCGGCTATCTGCAACAACTGCGGAAGTCGGCCTCGGGCGGTTCGCTTCAACCACTCTTGAAAGCCGAAGCTCCGGACCTGGAAGAAGACCTGCTTCGGTATCTCTCGACGCTCTAACTCCCACGCTCCGACGTAGCCGGGCCGTAGACTTGCGACCTCAAGGGCGTAGCATGACCGACGAGTGACGCAGCCGAACTCTCGAGGTGGCCTCTCATGGTAGGTCGAGTGTGCTTGTTGTTGCTTGTCTTCCTGACTGGGGCGAATCCTGCCATGACTCAAGACCGACCCGCGCCGGCTCAGTTGCCGATCCGAACAGATCTGCCGGATCCCTTACACTTTCTGGACGGTTCGCCGGTCCGCACGGCGGACGACTGGCAGCGCCGCCGCAAGGAGCTCAAACAGCTTTTTGAGCATTATATGTATGGTCCGCTCCCGACCCTGCCCGTCGCGGTTCGGGGCGAGGTACTTTACGAGAACCGCGAAGCATTCCAGGGCAAGGCCATCTTGCGCGAGATCGCAGTCACTCCTGCCGAAGGCTGCCCGCCTCTGTACTTGCTGTTGGTTCTTCCCCAAGGCTCCGGGGGGCCGCTCCCTGTTTTCGTGGGATTGAACTTTTCCGGCAACCATTCGCTGGTGGACGATCCGAACATCCGTCTTCCCACGTGTTGGATGTATCCTGGTCCCGGTGTCGAAAACCATCGAGCGACGCCGGCCAGCCGTGGAACGAAAAAGGACGTCTGGTCGCTTGAGCAAACCGTTGGGCGTGGTTACGCCGTGGCGACGTTTTACAACGGAGATGTCGATCCGGACGAGAAAGAGCAACGCGGCGGGATGCGACCGTTTTTGAAGTCCAGAGGCGCCGATCCGGGGACGATTATGGCCTGGGCCTGGGGTCTGATGCGGGCCGTGGATTATCTCACCAGTCTCCCCGAGATCGACGCGAAACGGATCGCCGTTGTTGGACATTCCCGTTTGGGAAAGACCGCGCTGGTGGCGGCAGCATTCGACGACCGCTTCGCCTTGGCCATTCCTCATCAGTCCGGAACTGGGGGCGCTGCCCCAAATCGGTCGAGAAACCCCAAGGCGGAGACGGTCGCCCGCATCAACACGGCTTTCCCTCACTGGTTCAACGATCGCTTCAAAGAATTCAACGAACAGGTCGAACGTCTGCCGTTCGATCAGCATTGCTTGATCGCCCTGGTCGCCCCCCGACCGGTTCTGCTCACCAATGCCGAGGAAGACCAATGGGCGAATCCCGACGGACAATTCGAGATGTTGCGTGCCGCAGACCCCGTGTATCGTTTGCTTCAAGTTGAGGGTTTAAGCGCGAATGATCGGCCGGTGAGGCAGCAGCGAGTTGGAGGGCGCCTTGCCTACTACATTCGTCCCGGTCCCCATTCCATGACCGCCGGAGATTGGAAGGTTTTTCTCGATTTTGCCGACCAGCACTTCCGCGTGAGACGCTGATGAGTCGCAGCAGGATGGGCGATCTCGGTGAAGTAGTCGAGGTCCCGCGCGCTCATCGCTCCCGCTCCGAGAGACCTGGCACGCTGCCGACATCTGTCGAATGCGGAAAAATGATCGTCTATAATTGAGTCAAGGAAGTTGGGGGAGACCTGGGACATTGCGCGGTGTTCCTCCCTATTGTCCGGAGCATGTGGGACTCGAAGAAAGCTTCGAGCAAGTCGATTGGGGACGGACGTTCGGATCGAGGCCAACGATATGCGGGGGCCTCACCACGCCGACTGAACGAGGGGAGTCTTCCCGCGTGAGCGGGTCCGCAAAAACCAACGACGTCTGATGGGGAGTCTTGGAGGTCGTCGATGCGCCATCGTTGGATCTTCTGGGTTTTGTTGAGCAATCTTTGGTGGCTGCCTCGGCTGTCAGCGGAGAGTGCGCCCTACGCCGAGATCCCCAAGTCGCTGTCGGAACTCCGCCAATTGCAATCCAAGGTGCAAGAGGTATATCGAAAAGTGCTGCCGGCAGTCGTCGGCGTCCGGATCGGCAGCTCAGCCGGCAGTGGCGTGGTCGTGAGCGAAGATGGCTACGTGTTGACAGCCGGTCATGTTTCGGGAACCCCGCAGGCCGAGTGCGAAGTCATCTTCCCTAATGGGAAACGCGCCAAAGGTCGAACGTTGGGTTCAAACAAGCAGATCGACAGCGGCATGCTGAAGATCACAGAGGAAGGGAAATGGCCCCATGTGCCCATGGGCGATTCATCCGGGCTGCTCAAGGGACAATGGGTACTCTCGTTGGGCCATCCCGGAGGCTATATCGAAGGTCGGTCGCCGGTTCTTCGGGTAGGTCGAATCCAGAATTTCACGGAAAACATCATCGTCACGGATTGTCCCCTCGTCGGGGGCGACTCGGGCGGCCCCTTGTTCGACTTGGAAGGGAAGGTCATTGGCGTTCACAGCCGCATCGGACCCAGTATCGCATTCAACGTCCATGTCCCCATCAAGACCTATCAAGAGACCTGGGATCGCCTCGCCGCTGGCGAAACTTGGGGCGGCGGGCTGGGGAGCTTTAATCGGACTCCCCCTCGCGAAATCGACTTGGGCGTGCGGTATGAGCTTGTCGGCGGTGTCATGAAAGTGGCGGAAGTCAAACCTGGCTCCCTCGCGGAGAAAGCGGGTCTACGCCCCAAAGACCTCATCGTCAGTGTCGACGGAAAGTCGGTGGCAAGCGCGGATGAGATTCGGGAAATTGTTGTTGCGAAAAAGAAGGGCGATTCAATCGTCTTTGAAATCGATCGCGGGATCGAGCGGATGTCCCTGAAAGTTGTGCTGAACCCCTGAGTTCGATGCGATCATGACGACATGTTTCGGCGGATTTAATTTTTCGAGAGTGGCCATGATTCGATTGGGTGTCTTCGTTACGGGTGTCGTGTTCCTCGTCGCGACGACGACGGTTCGCGCTCAAAACGTCAATCTCAATTCGCGGTCGCACCCGGATATTCTGCACCTTGTGGCCGAAGTGTGTCAAAAGGCAAGTGAAGCGACGGTGCGGGTCTCGGGGGAGGGGAGCGACTTGGTCTTGGGGACCATCGTCGATCCCGACGGTTGGATCCTCACCAAATTCAGCGAATTGAAGGG
>CAKZUU010000331.1 GCA_937922175.1 uncultured Gemmataceae bacterium | reverse complement strand
AAACGAATCGCTTTCGGATCCCCGCTCTGGGCCGCTCGCTCAACGGCCGGACCACCCGGAAACCCCAGTCCGAGGATCTGCGCGACCTTGTCGAACGCCTCTCCGGCGGCATCGTCGCGGGTCGAGCCGAGAAGGTCCAATTTCAAAGGAGTATGGCACTGGAACAAAGCCGTGTGCCCCCCACTGACGACCAGACCGACACAGGGGAAGATGTCGCAACCGGCGGTCAATCGAGCTGCGAACACGTGCGCCTCGATATGATTGACTGCAATGAGCGGCACATCGAGCACGGCCGCCAGCATCTTTGCTGCCGAGACGCCGATCAGCAACGCCCCGATGAGTCCGGGCATATGATGGACGGCGACGGCACCGATCTCCTCTAACCGCACCCCGGCACGACTCAACGCCTCCTCGATCACCGGCAATAGTTGACGCAGATGAGCTCGGGCGGCGACCTCTGGCACGACCCCGCCAAACCGACGATGCAATTCGGTTTGCGAGGCAACGATGTTCGAGCGAATGCGGTGCTGGTCATCGAAGACCGCGGCCGCCGTTTCGTCGCAACTCGTTTCGATCGCCAAAAACAGCATGAGATCCTCTATTGGCTACAAGTACGAAAGCTGGCGGCGAAGGCAGGATCGTCGGGTCCCGGCTTGGAACGCCTCGGAGCAGCTTGTCAGGGGAAGATGCTTCACCCAGAATGAACCTCATGAGCCGATACCGCTTGAATGTCGTTCTGTCGCAATCGAACAGCAAGCACCCGACCCGTCGATCGCTCGAAGAGGCGTTGGCTGCCGCTCTCATCCTGGAGTCGGGCCTCGACGTCTCCATTATCCCGCACCTTTACGACTTGGACGCTCAACACACCGGCCGTTTGTTCCTCGAAAAGGTCACGGGCGACATGGTCGTCTTGTCTTGGTTGTACCCACGGGCCGCCTTCTGGCTGCTCGATCGCGACGGGATCCGCGGGCACATGGGGCAGACGCAGATTCGCTCCGCCATTGTGGATGACGAGGTAGAGCCCGCTGCCAGTGAGTCACCCAAGGGGATCGGCCCGCTCGGCCCTGTCCCGGACCGTTTCATCTACTGCCTGAATTTGAACGATGCGACCGATCATCGCGTCTTTGTCGAGGAGGTTCGGCGAATCGCTGCCGAATGCCGGGCCCGGCACGAAGCGCGTGCGGCCGAGACGGCGTCGAAGCAGCCGACTCTTGTTTCTCTCGGGTTGCCGCAGACTAAGGCAGAAACGGACGCCAACGGGGCGTCCTCAGACGGTTTGGTCGGGCCGAAGTTGACCCCCGAACAGCTGTTGGCTCCCACCGCCCGACGTTGGTACCCCGTCATCGACTACAGCCGATGTACCAATTGCCTGGAATGTCTCGACTTCTGCCTGTTCGGGGTTTACGGGGTCGATGCGTTGCAGCGGATCTTCGTCGAAACGCAGGACAATTGCAAGCGCGGCTGCCCCGCCTGCAGCCGAGTCTGCCCCGAGCAAGCGATCATGTTCCCGGACTACAAATCTCCGGCCATTGCGGGCGCGCCGGTGGGTGCTGTCGGTGGCCTGAAGATCGACTTATCCAAATTGTTTGGTGGAGACGGGGCCGATGCTTTGACGCAAGCCGTCGTTGAGAGGGATCGGGAACTGATTGCCGATGGTCGGGCCGCCGTCGGCATGACTGTGGGTATCCCCAAGCGACAAGCCAACAAACCTGCCGCACCCAAAGACGAACTCGACAAGCTCGTGGACGATCTTGAAGCGCTCGGCTTTTGAGGGAACGTTGTCCCCCCGCGACCCATGCCATCTCTTGACGGAGTGTGAAGAACGGGTCCCCGCCCCAGCGAGCAGCGGAAAGAAGATCCCCGATCGTGCATCGGTCTGCCTTGGCCTCCGAAAAGGGCAGGCCTGAGACTCTCGCGAAGTCGCGCCTCCTGCATCGGGTCGATGCCGTTGAGGCAATCAGACCAATTCCCAACCTTTGCGGTACTCCTTGCGGATGTAACGATCTGCCTCTGGAGCGTTGGTCGCGCGGAGCTTCGAGGCGTCCCATTCGAGCGGCTTGCCGCAGCGGAACGACACCACGCCCAACATCGCCGTCTCGGCCAAGGGGCCGCTGTAACTAAAATCGCAGGTAGTGGTGGGTTCGCCCCGGAGGCAGGCCTCGACCCATTCCCGGTGATGGCCAACGGAATCGGGGATGGTTTTGGGCGGTCGGCGGTAATCGCGGAATCGCTCTTCGGGCAAGAGAAGGTGCCGGCCATAATCGGCCAAGAGCATGCGGCCTTCCGTGCCAACAAAAAGCACGCCGGCTCCCCAATTGAGCTTGTTTTTCACGATGAATTCCGGCTTTTTGCCGCCGTCGTACCAAGTCAGTTTCACGGGAGGCTGACCAGCCCGGGCGGGGAATTGATACTCGACGATGAGCCAAGGCGAAGCCGACTCCGGGTGTGGTTCCGGACCCCGAGCTTGGACGTGAGTCGGGTATTTCAAATCGAGCGCCCAATACGGCAGATCCACGTAGTGGCAGGCCATGTCCGTCATTGCTCCGCCGCCAAAATCCCACCATCGACGCCAATTGAACGGCAGATAAGTGCCGAATTTGTCGGGCGAGGTGCCATGATGGAACGGCCGATGGGGCGAGGGTCCCAACCACAGATCCCAATGCAATCCGGGCAATACCGGCTCGCTGCCCGCGGGTCGGCCTGGCGTGCTGTAACTGGTCCCCACCCAAACGTGTACCTCCGAGATGGGACCAATCGCTCCAGCCTTGATCAACTCGACGACCCGACGATAATTCGACTCGGCATGAATCTGTGTCCCCATTTGCGTGACACGTTTTTCTTTCTTGGCCGTCTCGGTGACGAGCCGAGCTTCTTCAATCGTGTGCGTCAGGGGCTTCTCACAATACACATGCCGACCCGTGCGGAGCGCCATCAGCGTGGGGTGCGCGTGGGTATGGTCGGGTGTGGCAATCAGGACCGCGTCGATCCCTTTTCGCTCGAGGGTCTTGCGGAAATCGACGTCGAAGGTCGCTTTCGGAAACGCCTCGCGGGCCGGCCCGATTCGCGTTTCATGAACGTCGCAAAGGGCGACCACTTCGCATTGCGGAATCGCCTTGAGCTGCCCCCAGTTGTAGACCCCTTGACCCGCCACCCCAATGACGGCAACGTGTAACTTTTCGTTCGGCGAGACCCGTGGTTGACCCCGCAATCCCGTGGTGGCCAAGGCTCCCGCTGCGGACATCAAGAAGTGTCGACGAGTCAAGAAGGGCTTCATCGGAGGGCTCCTGAAACCGGTGCATTCTGCCTCTTACCATATCTTATCCGATCGGTGCTCGGCCACCCATTTCCTCATGATCTTCTGGGAAATGATGGACATGTGCGGCTCGCTCGAGATCATTGGCGGGGGCGAGGCCGTTCGTTGCTCGTCCGATCGCCGGCCCGACGCTCCCGTTGAACGGGGCCGCACCTGATGGACGGCTTTTGCTCTCGCCGTCGAGCTTGCCGATTTGAGATAAGGCTGCGTCCAATTTGTCGGCGATCCGAGGACCGCCATCGATTGGATCATCTGATCGTCGGTGGGCGACGAGCCTGCCACCGCCGGAGCTGCTGGGGGTTCGTCGCCTCACTTTAATCTCGTGCCGGTTCAGTGTGAACGAACGAACCTAGTCATCTTTGTCGTGT
The DNA here is from genome assembly GCA_937922175.1 of uncultured Gemmataceae bacterium. Taxonomy (GTDB): domain Bacteria; phylum Planctomycetota; class Planctomycetia; order Gemmatales; family Gemmataceae; genus CAKZUU01. The sequence continues at coordinate 527 of CAKZUU010000331.1, read as the reverse complement.
TTGCCCGCTTTGATCGGGAGGAAGAAGGCGGCCCGAACCGGGGGCGGCATCTCGCTTTGGAAACCGCGCACGGCCTTCCAAATAATCTCGTTGAAGAGGATGTCGTCGACGGCATCCTCTTTATCGAGATTCTGTTTCTCCAACCAAGCCGCGCCGAACATCCCGGGTGGGTTCCGTTCTTCGAGATCGACTTTGGGGACTTCATGTTTGTAAGAAGTGAAGTCAGGTTTGGAGGTGAAGCAGTTGTACATGGGCCGAGCCGCTGCGTCGAATTGGCTCATTGGCTTCAGCCCCAAGATCAGTTCGATCGTCCGCAGCATGCTCGTCGTCGAATAGAGGGTGGAATCGACAGAGCGGCGTTTGGTATAAGGCGAGATCACAAATGCCACGGAACGGTGGGCATCGACATGATCCGGGCCGTTTTGCGTGTCGTCTTCGATGACAAAAATGGCCGTCTCTTTCCAGAACTTGCTCATGCTGACCGCCTCGACGAGCCTTCCCAAGGCGAGGTCATTGTCAGCGACCAT
>CAKZUU010000330.1 GCA_937922175.1 uncultured Gemmataceae bacterium | reverse complement strand
CTGGTGATGGTTTCCAGCGAATTCGGCCGAACTCCGAAAATCAACGGTTCGGCGGGACGGGATCATTGGCCGAAGGTCTTTAGCGTCGTTCTCGCGGGAGGCGGCATCAAGCAAGGAATCGTCTACGGTTCCTCCGATGCGACCGCCTCGGAGCCGGAAGATGACCCTCTGACGGTCGAGGACCTTGCGACGACGGTTTATCACCAGTTGGGCATTAACGCCGACAAAGAACTGATGGCTCCGGGAAATCGCCCGATCGAGATTTGCGACGGCGGGAAAGTCGTCAAAGATTTGATTTCCTGAAGGTTTGTAGCGGTATCCCGAATTACCAGGCAACGGCACCAAGGGGGGGGATGATGTGCCTGTCGCGTTGGGCTTTCCTCACGAGTTTGTTGATTTGGGCGGCCGCAGCGCACGAATTATCCGCGGCCTCACCTCAACTCAGCACGATTCTGCCTCGGGGTGGACAACGTGGTCAGGAGACGACGGTCACGTTCCACGGCGCGCGACTCGGTGATGCCGAGCAGATTGTCGTCTACTACCCAGGCATCTCCGTATCCAAACTCGAGGTCGTCAACGAGGGAGCCCTGAAAGTTACTTTGAAGATCGCTCCCGATTGCCGACTGGGTGAGCATGCCTTCCGCGTGCGATGCAAGTCGGGCGTGTCGGAGATGATCACGTTTTGGGTCGGAGCGCTTCCGATCGTCGATGAGAAAGAACCGAACAGCGATTTCGCTGCCCCACAACCCATCCCGTTGAATGTCACCGTTCACGGGGTCATCGAAAACGAGGACGTTGACTATTTTGTTGTCGAAGCAAAGAAAGGACAACGCCTTTCTGTCGAGATCGAGGGGATGCGGCTCGGCACCACCCTTTTCGATCCTTACATTGCCATCCTCGATGCCAAGCGCTTTGAACTGGCGATCTCGGACGATGCAGCCCTCGTTGGGCAAGATGGTTGCGCCTCGATCATCGTCCCGGAAGACGGCCGGTACATCGTGCAGGTGCGGGAAAGCGCGTACGGCGGGAATGGGTCATGCCACTACCGCCTGCATGTCGGAACATTCCCTCGACCGACGGCTGTCGTGCCCGCCGGGGGTAAACCGGGGGAGGAACTCGAAGTCACGTTTATTGGCGACCCAACCGGTCCGATCAAGCAAAAGATCAAACTTCCAGATGCCGTCCCCGAGGCGCCGTTCGCCATCCATTGCCAGGATACCGGGGGCATTTCACCGTCGGGCATCCGCTTCCGCCTCGGGGAACTGCATCAGATTGTCGAAACAGAACCGAACAACCAACTCTCCGAAGCGACAGCAGGGGCGGCGGCCCCCATCGCGTTCTCCGGGGTGATCGAAAAGCCGGGAGACGTCGATTGTTTCAAATTTTCGGCGAAGAAGGGAGAAGTCTACGACGTCCACTGCTACGCCCGACGGCTTGGCTCCTCCTTGGATCCAGTAATGTACTTGTCCCAGGCGACGGGGGGAGACATCGTCGCGAACGACGATTCGGCCGGACCCGATAGTTACTTCCGCGTCACCATTCCAGAGGACAAAGAATACGTCGTTCGGGTTTTCGATCATCTTGGGAAGGGGGGGGCCAATTTCTTCTACCGAATCGAAGTCACGAAGGTGGAGCCGAAGTTGCTCGTGACCATCCCGAAGGTGGATTTTTTCGGGTATTCGCAAGAACGTCAGACAGTGTCGATTCCGCGAGGGAATCGCTGGGCGGTCCTGGCGACGGTGACACGTGGGGATGTGGGAGGTGATGTGAACTTGTCGCTGGAGGGGCTGCCGGCGGGAGTGACAGCCCAAACGGACGTGATGGTGGCCGCTGTGAATCAGCAGCCGATCGTGTTCGAGGCCGCCGCCGACGCCCCGATCGGCCTCAGCTTGGGACGAATCCTCGCGGAAATGGTGGACCCGAATTTGAAGAACATCACCCGGTCCTTCGAGCAAATCGTCTTTCTCATTGCCGTGCCGAATCAAGGAGTCTATTGGCGGCACGACTTGAAACGGGCGGCGTTTGCAGTCATCGAGGACGCTCCGTTCAAGATTCATGTGATCGAGCCAAAGGTGCCTTTGGTGCACGGCGGGTCGATGCGAATCAAAGTCGTCGCGGAACGAAAGGAACCTTTCAAAGGTCCCATCACCGTCTACCCTCTGTACAACCCGCCGGGAGTCGGCTCCGCATCGGCCATCACCATCCCGGAAGGCCAAACGGAAGGGTATCTGGACGTCAACGCGAACGGCGGTGCTCCGATTCGCAAATGGAAGACGGCATTCATTGCCAGTGCCGATGCGGGGAAAGGGCCGATCTGGGTTTCGTCGCAACTTTTTACGCTGGAGATCGCCGCTCCCTTTGTGCAAATTGCCATGGAGCGCAGCGCCGTCGAGCAGGGGAAGACCACGGAAATCTACTGCAAGGTCACGACGACGACTCCTTTCGAGGGGCAAGCGACCGCGAAACTGATGGGGCTGCCGGCCAACACCTCGGCCGCTGACGTAACCTGTAATAAAGAGTCCAAAGAGTTCGCGTTCCACGTCGTCACTCGGCCGGACAGCCCGGTGGGGATCCATCGGAATTTGTACTGCCAGGTCATCATTACGCAAAACGGCGAGCCGATCCTCCACAATTTGGGTTCTTCGGAATTACGAATCGATCCGCCTCCGCCTCCAAAGGCAAATGCCCCACCACCTCCACCGATGGCGGCGGCAGCCCCGCCCCCGATGGGAACTCCGGCGAAACGGCTGACTCGACTCGAGCAGCTCCGCTTGGAACAGCAGCAACGTGAGAAACAAGCGTCGGCAACTCCCGACAAGAAATAAGTCTGCGCCCCTTATGGTGCGAATTTCGTCGATCCGACTGCAAGGTACGATTCATTGGAAGGCACCACTTTGAGAGGTTTTTGCAAAATGCGTTGGTCCTTCGCCATCCTTGCCTTGTCCGTTGTGTCATTCGGTATCTCGGCTCAGAATCCGGGCGTGCCCCTTGATCGTCTCGAGGTCTTTCCACCTGACGTTCATCTCAACACCTCAAGGGATCGCCAGTCGATCGTCGTTCAGGCCGTCTACACCGATGGCATCACGTGTGATGTCACTTCGCAGGCGAAACTCACCGTGACCCATCCGACACTCGTCAAGATCGAGGGCAACGTCGTTCGACCTGCGGCAGACGGAGAGACCGAATTGTTGGTCGAATTCGGTGGCAAGGCCGTCAAGACCAAGGTGGTGGTGAAAGACGCTTCGGTGGATCGTCCGATCAGCTTCAAGTTGGACGTGATGCCGGTTTTCATGAGGGCCGGTTGCAATTCAGGATCCTGCCACGGTGCCGCTCGGGGAAAGGATGGCTTCCGCTTGTCGCTTTTCGGTTTCGACCCCGATGGCGATCATTATCGACTGACGCGCGAAATCAACGGTCGGCGGATCAATCTCGCGGTCCCGAACGAGAGTCTGCTGCTCGAAAAGGGAATGGGGAAGGTGCCTCACTCGGGCGGCGAACGATTCAAGGAAGGCTCTGTCTATCACCAAACTCTGATCCGTTGGCTCGAAGCCAATGCCCCGAACGATCCGCCGAATATTGCGACTCCCATCGCTCTTGAGATTTATCCCCGCGAGGCGGTCCTTGATGGCAAAGGGGCCACGCAGCAATTGACGGTGAGGGCGAAATATTCTGACGGTACCGACCGAGACGTGACCGACCTGGCCGTGTTTCTGAGCAACAACGACAACTCGGCAAAAGTCGATGCCAACGGCCTAGTGACGGCGGGTGATCGCGGTGAGGCGTTTATCATGGCTCGGTTTGCCACGTTCACCGTGGGTTCGCCGTTCATCGTCCTGCCGAAAGGCCTCCAATTCGCATTCCCCGAGGTGCAGGAAAACAACTACATCGACAGCCTGATCCACAAGAAGCTCCGCAAACTTCGCGTGGCTCCGTCGGAGATCTGCAGCGACGAAGTTTTCCTCCGCCGAGTCTATCTCGACATCATCGGGATGCTGCCAACCGTGGAAGAATACGAACGATTTATACAGAATCCGGTGTCCGCGAAGCGAGAGCAATTGGTCGATGAACTGCTGAACCGCAAGGAATTTGTGGAATTGTGGGTTCTGAAATGGGCGGAGTTGCTGCAAATCCGGTCGTCGCAGCAGGTGAGCTACAAAGCCATGCTCTTGTACTACACCTGGCTGCAAGACAAAATCGCCCGTAATGTGCCCACGAATGAATGGGTTCGCGACCTCCTCAGTGCGACGGGGGGGACATTTAAGAATCCGCCCACAAATTATTATCAGAACGAAACTGATATCTTGAAGATCACCGAGAATGTGGCACAGGTGTTCATGGGCATGCGGATCCAGTGTGCTCAGTGCCACAATCATCCGTTCGATCGCTGGACGATGGATGATTACTACAGTTTCGCCTCATTCTTCAGCCAGATCGGGCGGAAAGGAACGGACGACCCGCGAGAGGTTGTCATTTTCAACAGTGGTGGAGGGGAGATTAACCATCCGGTGTTAGGGCGTCCTCTGCCTCCTCGGTTCTTGGGAGTGGACAAACCGGCCGACGTGGCTGGGAAGGATCGCCGCGCGGTGATGGCGAATTGGTTGGCCTCGCCAGAAAATCCGTATTTTGCCAAGAACTTGGCGAATATCGTGTGGTCCCATTTCTTTGGGCAAGGAATTATTCATGAAGTCGACGACGTTCGAGTGAGCAACCCGGCATCGAACCTGGAGTTGTTGGATGAGTTGGCCAAACGCTTCACTGAATATCAGTACGACTTCAAAAAATTAGTCCGTGACATCTGCACAAGTGCGACATATCAGCGAGCGACTCAAGCGAATCCGAGCAACGAATCCGACACGAGGAATTTCGCCCGAGCAGCGATCCGCCGAATCCGTGCCGAGACTTTATTCGACTGCATCTCGCAAGTGACCGAAACCAAGGATAAATTCCCCGGATTGCCCTTAGGCTCTCGCGCCGTTCAAATCGCCGATGGTCAGACGACAACGTACTTTCTCACGACTTTCGGCCGGGCCACGCGGGAGTCGGTCTGCTCGTGCGAGGTTAAACTCGAGCCGACCCTCTCCCAATCATTGCATTTGCTGAACGGTGACACAGTCGGATCCAAGATCGCCAACGGCGGGTTGGTCGCTCGCCGTCTGAACGAGAAGAAAACACCCGAGCAGATCATCGAAGAGCTTTACATCCGTTGTTTGAGCCGAAAACCGACGGCGGATGAAATGAAGAAACTCATGGAGCTCGTCGCTGCCAATCCGAACAAGCAGCAAGCGCTCGAAGATGTTTTTTGGGCGCTTTTGAATACGCGGGAGTTCATGTTCAATCATTGATGGCACCGGTCGGTCCGAGGATTCGGACATCTCGGAGTTGGAAACATGTTCCGTTCAAGCGGTCGCAGCCTTTACCTGATGGTCTCGGTCGTGTGTTGGGGAGGGATTGGGTCGGCTCCAGTCCAGGCCGCGGAGAAGCCAAAGGCGGCCAAACTGAACTACCAGGACCATATCCTTCCGATCCTCCGTGACAAATGTGTGGCCTGCCACGATCCGGACAAAATGAAGGGTGGCTTGGATGTCACGACGTTTGCCAAATTGATGGAAGGTGGTGGGTCGGGGGCGGTTGTCAAACCCGGTGACGCAGAGGGAAGCCGGCTTTATCAGACTGTCGCCCACAAGGTGCAACCTTTCATGCCGCCCAAGTCGGATCGGCTCCCGCAGCAGATCATCGACACGATCAAGATGTGGATCGATGAAGGCGCGTTGGAAAATGCGGGCAGCAAAGCAATCGTGATGAAACCGAAGACGGATGTGAGCTTGACGTCGGTCGTGCGTGGTCGGCCCGAGGGCCCGCCACCGATGCCCGAACCGGGAAAACTCTCGATCGAACCGGTGCTATACACGGCTCGGGCCAATGCCGTCACCGCGATTGCGGCGAATCCTTGGTCGCCGCTAGTGGCAGTGGCGGGTCATCGGCAAATCGTCCTTTACAACTCGGACACGATGAACTTGGTGGGCATCTTACCGTTTCCGTATGGTCTGCCGACCGTTCTGAAATTCAGCCGCAATGGCACGCTGTTGCTGGCCGGCGGCGGGCGGGGCGGTCATTCGGGGAAGGTGGTCGTCTTCAGCGTTCTGACCGGAGAAAAAATCATGGAGGTGGGCGAGGAGACCGACGCCGTCCTCGCGGCCGACATCAGTCCGGACCAGACGCAAATCGCCTTGGGCGGACCGAGCAAGATGATTCGAGTCTATTCGACCAAAGATGGTGAAAAGATCCGCGACATTAAAAAGCACACCGACTGGATCTATGCGATCGAATACAGTCCCGATGGGGTATTGTTTGCTACGGGCGATCGCAACGGCGGGTTGTTTGTCTGGGAGGCCTACACGGGACGGGAGTATTTCTCCTTGCGTGGGCACACCGCAGCGATCACGGACTTGAGTTGGCGCGATGACTCGAATATTCTCGCCTCGGCCAGCGAAGATACGACCATCCGTTTGTGGGAGATGGAGAACGGCGGGCAGGTGAGAGGCTGGGGAGCGCACGGCGGGGGGACTCTCTCGGTTCGTTATTCCCATGACAATCGCCTCGCCAGTGTCGGGCGTGACCGAGTCGCCAAGATTTGGGACGAATCCGGGAATCAGAAAGCGGTCAGTGAGCCGTTCCCCGACGTGGTACTGAAGGTGGCCGTCACCCACGATAACAAGCAAGTTCTCGCCGGCGACTGGACAGGCCTGGTGCGACTCTTCCAGATCGACAATGGGCAAAAAACAGCCGAGGCGACCAACAATCCGCCGCCGGCGGTGGTGCAATTCGAGGCCGCGATGAAGGATGTCGTGGCGAAGCAGGCAGCCCGCGATCAGGCGCAGTCGGCGGTGCAACAAGCCGCTCAAGCGTTGCAGCAAGCGCAGCAGCGGGTCGCTGAAGCGCAAAAAGCGGTCACGGACTACCAAGCCGCGGTCGCTGCCGCGATGAAGGCCGTGGCGGATGCCAAAGCGGGGGTGGAAAAAGCCAAGCAGGAGATGGTCTCGATCCAGGCGAAAGTTCACGCGAAGGCCACCGCGCACGCTGCCTTGACCGAAGCGTTGAACAAAATTAAAGCAGCGCTAGAGGCGGCAAAAGGTGATGCGGCATTGATGGCCGAACTTCAAAATGCCGAAAAACTGGTCGGGCAAGCAGCGATGGAGCTCGAGGCGGTCCGGAAGCAACTCGACACCGCGAACAACAACGTAACCGCAGCATCGGCCAAGGTGACCGAAGCGGAAAAAGTTCTGACCGACGCCCAGACCAAAGCTGCCGAAGCACCGAAAATCGTCGAGCAACGAATGGCCGAGTTGAAGACCGCGGCCGACGCTCATCAAGTGGCTGTCAATACCCTGAACCAAGCGACGGAAGCGCTGCTCGGAGCAACTCGATCCGCGGTCGACAAATTCCAGAAATTACCGCCCAAGCCGTGAAGCGATCGGCGGCCGCTGTCACCGGACGCAGACGTCGAAGTTGAATGGCGGACGAGTCGCTTCGGCATCAATCGAAATTCGGTGAAATGATGATGCGACTTCGGGCGGTGAAAGCGTTCTTCGCGTGTTGGTTGGTCGCGAGCGGCTTTTCTCACGCTGGTCCGCCCGTGCTTCGGGATTCGCGCTTGCAACTTGACCTCGTGGCGGCCGAACCGGAGATTGTGACGCCCACGGGTCTGGCCGTCGATCGCCTGGGCCGGATCTGGTGCCTGGAAAATCACACCCATCACCGTGGTCCCGCGTATCAAGGTCCCACGACGGATCGACTTCGAGTGTTTGAGGATTTTGGACCCGATGGTCGAGCACGCAAGGCCTGGACGATCGCCGAGGGATTCCGCGATGCCATGGGGCTGACGATTGGGACCGACGGTGCGGTCTATGTTGCCACACGAGCCAAGATCCTTCGGTTGCGATTTGAGCACGATAAAGAGGTGCAGCGTGAGGAGATTGTCCGCCTCGAAACTCCTGGCAATTACCCGCACAACGGTTTGTGTGGATTTGCCTGGGATGGTCGTGGTGCCCTGATTTTCGGCTTGGGGGAAAACCTCGGTGAAACTTATCGGCTGATCGGTTCCGACGGTAGGACCCTTACCGGAGGCGGCGAGGGTGGGAGCATGTATCGCTGTCGGCCCGATGGCCGTTCCCTCGAACGTATCGCCACGGGCTTCTGGAATCCCTTCGCTCATTGCCTCAATCGCGATGGCCAACTATTCGCCGTTGACAACGATCCCGATGCGAGAGGACCTTGCCGCTTGTTGCACGTCGTGGAAGGGGGAGACTACGGTTATCGTTTCCGTTATGGCCGCAAGGGACTTCACCCCTTCATCTCCTGGAATGGCGAATGGCCCGGAACTTTGCCGATGGTCGCGGGAACGTCGGAAGCACCCAGCGGGATCGTGGCCGCTGACTCTGCCGCTCTCCCGGAAGCTTACGCGGGGGAACTGATTGTCACCTCATGGGGCGATCACACCATCGAGACGTTCCACCTCGTGCCCAAAGGTGCTAGTTTTGCGGGTCATTCGCGAGTCATCGTGAAGGGCGACCAAGATTTTCGGCCCGTCGCGCTCGCTGTGGCACCGGACGGCTCGATTGTCTTGAGCGACTGGGTCGATCAATCATATCCCGTTCACGGCAAAGGTCGGATCTGGCGGCTTCGCGCGAAGGATTCTGACTTGAAACGTCGAATGCGTTCCCCCCTGATTGAGACGCCGCAACGGGAGGAAGATCTTCTGAGCCTCGCCTTGAATGGGCCAACTGGGCCGGCCCGCGCGAGCGCCATTCGGCAGTTGCGTCACCCCGAGTCGGTTACCAAATTAATTCCTCTATTGGCGGAAGAAGACCCATTTTTGTTTTCGGCCGTTCTCACGGCATTGGGTCGGCC
>CAKZUU010000329.1 GCA_937922175.1 uncultured Gemmataceae bacterium | reverse complement strand
AGAAAGACATTATAAAAAAGCTTCGTTAGACAAAAGCTTTTGCGGGGGGGCCAGGGGGGCAGTTTTCTCGAAAAGAGCCCCCCTTTTAGGGCGGCCGCGCCGCGGCCCCGCCGGAGGCATAATTTTAATTGTTTTCCTGTTTGTTTTTCCTTCTGTGCATTTTCCCTGCACCATGGTCCTGGCGGGGAAGGAATCGACAGCGGATGGTTCCGTTCTCCTGGCGCATAACAACGACTTGCCGGGGGACATTGCCTCGATGATACAGATCGTACCGGCAAAGCAGCATCTTGCCGGGGAGATTCACGGCCGCCCGTCGGATCTCGTCCAAGCCTGGATCGGTGGTCCAACCGACCGGCCAAGCGGGGGGCGACGACCACGAGCCGCCAAAATGATGTAATAACAGCTCGTTGATGTGAACAAATTCGAGGTTTTCCCAGAAGCCATCGGGATTGTCGAAGGCTGGTCCCATCAGTTTATCGACCGGCCCGAGCTCTAAACCGGCCAAATGAAGCATCCGGGTCAACATCGAAGTGCCGGACCGATGCATTCCGACGATAGCGATCGGCATCGCCAGGGCCTCCGTGCGACAGGCTTGACGTTTCCATCGATCAGCGAGTTGCCGGTTCCTGACCGAACCTTGCGGACCTCAGCCGCGTGCACGTCACGTCGAATTGGCCATAGGTTACGAAAAAATCAGCGAAGGGGGAATGCCCCGAGTGAGGGCGAGCCCGCCTCACCACTCGGGGAAAGGACCGTCTCGGGCGCCGATCCCTTGTGTTACCAGGGCGCTCGACCTTGGCCGACCAGATACCCGAATCGGTTTCGGAACTCTTCCGGCGTTTTCCCCGCTACGTGAGCGATCCGTTGGAGAGTCTGCGAGTCGTCGAAATCGCGACGATCGAGGCGGTGCATGTAGTGACGGGCGACTTCGTAAATTTCGCCGTGAATTTCGACCTTCCGAGTCGGCAGACGATCCCGCCCTTTGAAAATCTCGGAGAAATGCATCGGCAGCATCTTCCCCTGATGGAAGCTGATCAACGCGCCGTCGCGGTCTTCCGGCCGATCCGAGAGTAGATACTTCACCGCACAATAGCCGAGATTCCGGGTGTATTCCACATCGAAAGGAATCGGATCGGCACAGCGTAATTCGTAGCCGAGATCTTTGTCGACGAAGGTGGTTTTGATACCGACCTCCGCTCCGTAGACGGTCAAGGCATCCTTGACCATTTTGGCAAATTCGACTTCGCCCAACCGCGGATGGCCGAAGGGATCCAATTCGATCTTGCCGTAGACGGCGCCAGTCGGGTAATCCATGTGCCGGGCCAACTCCTCCATCGCTTTTTCGAGTCGTCGGACACCGATCCCTTCGATCAACCCCTCGGCAAGAACGACGATGCCGTACTCCTTACCGATCGCCTTCCGCTTGAGCATGGTTCCGAGGATGATGTCGATGACCTCACGGAATTGAATCTGGCCGCCGTTTTTTTTCCCCTCGGCACCACCTTCGACGGCGTCGGTCGGACGGTCCTCGAACTCCTCCGGGATAATGGTCAGATGAGCAGCCGCCGATTTACCGATTCCCAAGGCGAGGTGGCCAGCAGCCCGGCCCATACTCACCACGATGTACCAGCGCCCCGTCGTCTTGGCATCCTCGGCCAACGCCTTGACCAACTCGACGCCCTTGTGTCGGGCAGTCTCGAAGCCAAATGTCGGCGTCCACCCGGGCAAGGGAATGTCATTATCAATCGTCTTTGGAACATGGGCGACGCGTAAACCTCCCTGCGAGGCTTGGAAAATTTTGTTCGCCGAAAACGCGGTGTCGTCTCCCCCAATCGACACCAGGTAGTTGACCCCCAATTTCTGGAAGCACTCCATCACCTCTGGGAGACGATCTCGCCCGACTTTCTCGTCTTTCTTGGCTGGGTTGGTGCGCGACGTCCCCAACATGGAGCCGCCTTTGTCGTACACGCGAATCACTTGCTCGATGGTCAACTCGCGGACGCGGGAGATATCGCCTTTGACCAGCCATTTGTAGCCGTCGGGAATGCCCAACACAGTAAAGCCGCGATTCACCGCCTCGATGGTGGCCGCGCTGATGACTCCATTGATTCCCGGAGCGGGTCCTCCACCGACCAGAATCGCCAGTTTTTTCGGGGTCGTGTCTGCCATGATCTCACCTGACCTTCGTGCACGAATCGATTCCTCGTCGATTCCGTCAACCTTGTCAACATGTTGGACCCGCGGTGGATTTCAAGAGAAAAGCGAGTGCAAAAACCATGCACGTTGCCGGATCAGTATTCCGCCGCCAACGCTTGCGGGTTCGTTGCCGGTCCGCAACGGTTTGTCGCGGCAACGGATCGCGGGCAAACGGTTCTATCATCGCGGTCGGAACAGCAGAATCTCCGTGCGATGCGGTGGCAACGGTTCGCGCTCCGGGATCGGGGGAGGAGCATAGCCCATGCCCAGTACAACGATCTTTCGACTGGACAGCCAATGGACGCGGTGAGCGCGGAGGTGGTCGCGCAGGTAGGCCGACACCGCCTCGCTTTGCTTCCACGTCAATACCTGGGCCACTGACCCGGGTAACTCTTTTGTCTCTTGATTGAGATAGGACACGACCACAATCTCCGTATCGGCGGACTTGCCGTTCTCCAGCCACGACGACAAATTGCGCAAGTGCTGACGCCCCGCCTCGGTCAAAATGCTCGTGCCCGGCTCAAACAAATCGTTGGCGTCGAAGATCCGGCGGTCGCAGTCTTGATCCGGCCGATAGAGAATCGCTACCGGATCCTCAACATAACTCCGGACGATCGGCATCCGCTTGATCGCTTCGGCGTCTTGCTTCAGGGCCGCAAACGCTTCCTTACCCTCCTGCAAGGTGTCCTGGGTCTTCTCCAAACTTCGCCGTGCCTGCTCCGTCATCTCTTGAATCTGACGGACCAAGCGCACCAACTCCGTGTGAACCTCGTCGGTCGTTAGCAGTTTCGAGATAGTGCCTTGGCTTTCCCGAAGTTCATTCAAGGCCCGAGTGGTTTCCGCAATCAGGTCGGTCAGGGCGGTCGGCTCAACCACCGTGATTTCGTCACCGTCGGCGAGGAGCCGGCTCAACTGCGCTCCCGGTTCGATATTGAGGATTTTGCCGCCGAACATGCCGTCACTGACGACGTGCAGGCGCGAATCGGACGGGAGCAACGGTTGAAACCGTTGTTTGATTTTGAGCCGCACGACGATCCGTTGGCGGGGATCGGCCGAGGGAATCTCCACGGCCGTCACATGCCCTGCGTCGAGGCCTCGGTAACGAACCGGAGTCCCGCAATCAATGCCGTGAACTTGCCGGAAGCCAGCCTGCAACTCGAAGGCTCTCTCGAACAAGCCGCGACGAACACCGATCCGATAGGTCGCCCAGCCGATCAGACCAGCAGCCCCACACAGGACGAGCCCCAAAACGATCGCCTGAGGTCGATGAAAAGTGCGGAACAAAGCCAACCCTCCCCAGACCGAAGCTGGCACACGGATCGAGCCTCATGAGAAGGTGCAGAACCTCCGCGACAGGACGAGATCTCACTCTGCCCTTAATAGTAACTCGCTGAGGCAAAGAAATATTGCGCTCCGAGCCGTCCCACGGAGGTTTTTTTGAGCGGTCAGTCACGAACGACATCGACCGGCTGACCCGTTTTGGCTGATGCGAGAACGGCATCGAGCACGAGACCGGTTCGCTGTGCGTCGCGGAAGGTGGGTTGGGCAAGATTGCCACTGGCGACGCCTTTGATGAAATCGGCCACCTGATGGACGAAGGAATGCTCGTAGCCAATCTGGAGACCGGGAACCCACCAGTTCGCCATGTAGGGATGCTCGCCGTCCGTCACATGTACACTGCGCCAACCACGAGTCAGGCCGCCATCGCGATGATCGAAATACTGCAAGCGGTGGAGGTCATGAAGGTCCCAGAAGATGCTGGCATGTTCGCCATTGATCTCGAAGGTGTACAGGGCCTTGTGGCCTCGGGCGTAACGAGTCGATTCAAAGTTTGCCAACGAGCCATTCGCGAATCGCCCGAAAAAAATGCAGGCGTCGTCGATGCCGACCTTTTCAACTTTGCCAGTGAGGTTGTGCTTTCGCTCTTTGACGAACGTTTCGGTCAGGGCGGTCACAGAGACGAGGTCGCCGTTCAGCCACAACGCGGTGTCGATGCAGTGGGCGAGCAGGTCGCCGCTCACGCCGCTCCCGGCGGCCGCCACATCGAGTCGCCACAAGGCCGTCCCGCCTTGTGGCAGTTCAGGATTGATCGTCCAGTCCTGGAGAAATTTCGCACGATAATGGAAGATTCGACCGAGTTTCCCTTCGTCGATCAATTGTTTGGCCAGGGTCACGGCAGGGACACGCCGATAGTTGTACCAAACCATGTTGGCGACGCCGGCCTTTTCGACGGCCTCCACCATTTCGCGTCCTTCGGCACCGTTCATCGCCAGTGGCTTCTCGCACAGCACCATCTTCTTGTTGGCCGCACACGCCAGGGCGATCTCCTTGTGCAAGTTATTCGGGACGCAAATATCCACGCAGTCGATATCCGGCCGCTCGACCAGTTTTCGCCAATCCGTCTCGACCGACTCGTAGCTCCAACGATCGGCGAAAGCTCTCACCTTCGCCTGGTCCCGGCCACAGGCCGCTTTCAATACCGGCCGCATCGGCAGGTCGAAAAAATGATTCACCTTGGCGTAGGCATTGGAGTGGGCACGCCCCATGAACCCATACCCGATCATCCCGATATTCAGGGGCTTGGTCATCGTTGATTTCCTCCGGAAGTTATGTTTGTTTCGAGGGTCGGGCGATTCTCGATCTGCTGACGTTTCCCGAGCAGCACTCCAACGCTCGTTGATCCGCCGCCGGCTCCGAGAGCGACGACGTCGTGTCGACGGAGGCCGACGTGAGCCTCTTACTCGCTCCAGCCATGTGCTTCACGGACCGCGATCATCGTGGCAAGGATATTGTTCCACGTTTCCGGCTTCATCATGACCTCGTTGGGGAACATGCAACCGTCCCAGCAGATGTGGCGGATTTTCTGCAACAAGTTGCCGTAGCTATCCCGCAGCCAGTATCCGGCATGTTTGGGGATATCGAGCTTGCCATTAGGATCGTGGGGTAAGCAATGGCGTCCCGTTTTGTCATGGGTGCCGGAGCCTTTGACCGTGGCGTCATTTTGCGCGACATGGAAGTCAATCGTCCAAGGTCGAAGCGCCGCCGTCAAAGTCCGGAGAGCGTCGTCGAGTCGGTTTTGATCCTTCCAATCGAAACCGGGTGGCAAAATGGCGTCTTCCGGAGCGTTGTAGCCGACCGTGTAGAGCAATGTGTGCGCCATATCGGCTTGGAAACCCAAGATGCCGGGACGATCCGTCAATTCGATGAGTTGCAGCATGCGTTTCCAGGAGTGCATGCCACCCCAACAGATTTCACCCTCAGCGGCAAGGCGTTCGCCGTGATCCGCCGCGATCTGGCATGCCTCGCGGAAGGTGCGAGCAATTTTCTTTTGATTCCCTTCGGGGTCGTTCAACCAATCGGAGGGTGAGCAAGCGGAGTCGATCCGGACCACGCCGTCGGGCCGGACCCCCAAGCGACGGAGCCGCTCGGCGATGCGGCACGATTTGCGAACTTGCTGGACGAATTGGTGTCGCTCGGCTTCGTTGCCCATCGCGGAGCCTCCGCCGGTGGGTGGCCAGACCGGAGCCACCACCGAGCCGATGACCAGGCCGCGCTGCTGCACTTTGTCAGCCAGACGTTTCAAATCGTCATCCGAGGAGTCGATATCGACGTGAGGGGCGAAGAGGAAAAGATCAACGCCATCGAACTTAACGCCCCGAACGTTCGCTTGGGCGGTCAGGTCCAACATGGTGTCAAGATCGATGGCAGGTTCGGCCCCAGGGGACCCCTTGCCGACGACACCGGGCCACGCAGCGTTGTGCAGTTTCGGAAAATTGTTCGACATGGAAGAGGTCCTTCTTCGAGAGCTGACGCTTGCCAGTCGGCACGACCCCGACCGGAAACAGTCAGCCGAGGTCAGGTGCTCGTCTTCTTGTGATCCCCGACATTCGGAGCGTGCGGGTTGACGTCGGGGCCGAAATATCGGAGCGTCACCAGCGGTTCACTGCCGGTGTTGACGAAGGTGACTCCCTGACGAGCCGCCGCCTCCGTTACGAAGTACTCGTCCTCCGTCAACTCGCCGAAGCGGATCATCGCCGGCGTTTGCAGATGGTGCTTGCCGATCTTCCCACAACCCTGCACCGCCACCAAACCATATGCCCCGCGATCCTTGATCGTGCATCTCGCCCCCGGGGAGATGGTGAGTTCTTTCGCGCTGAAAAGTTCCTTGCCCTTCACTTTGCCGTAAACAATCCAGCGATCGACCCAGCCGTCACCTTGCTCCGCGACGATCGGCTCGAGATAGTGATGATCCTTGAAATGCGGATCGACGTTCCCCTCCCAATCCAGAGCATCCACGAGATATTGCAAGTCTTGGTGACGCTCTTTGGGGAAATCCTTCGTTAAGAGCGACCACGGGACATACCGTCCTTCGACCATGGATTGATACATGGCGAAAACATCGGAGCCCCATTGCGGTTCGTAGGTAACGAGCGATCCCGGAGCATGCAGGACACAGGGCGGGACGAGCCAGCCCGTACCCGGCTGCAACCGATACGCCTTGGAAAAATTCAAAATGCCGTTATCGCCTTCGTTCCAGCGCTCCAAACAGCGAACAATATCTTGCTTCGTTGTGCCGGGTTCGAGTCCGAAAAAGGTGTACGGGAAATGATTGCCCAGGTTGTTGAGCTGAGGCGGGAAGTAGTACGATTCGGGTTTCCCCTGCTGCCCGACCAGCGACGCCTGTTCGTCGCTCTGATGCATGTGATGGGGAATCGGGCCAAGATTGTCGAAGAATTTGGAATAGACCGGCCAGCGCTGGTACTTATCGTACATTTCCTTGCCGATCAAGCTGGCTCCCTCCAGACCCACCGCATCGAGGAGTGTGAACGCTTTCTTTCCGTCCACGACGACCCAGCTCAAACCCTCGTCTTCGGTCCGGTTCTCGTTAGCGGCCGGTGTGGTCGACGCGAACCATCGTTCGTCGATCCCCCCCCGATGAGCACCGAAAGCGTAGATGTCTTGCGGAGCCAATTTGATGCGTCGCCCTGGCATCAGGAAGGAGCGCGGTACCCACGTTGGCGCCAAACGCAGGATCCCGGCACCCGCATCCAATGCACTTTTGACAGCAGCAGGGGTGACGGCAGCAGGCATGGTGCGATTCTCCGAAGCTCAGTTTGAGGCGAGGCGGTTGAATAACGCTTATAGTGGGCTATCCGCCTCTGGGCAAGAAGTCAGGCGGGAAATTCAGACCGGCCCGTCGACGCGTTGTCTTCGACTGCCCGTATAATCTGTTGATCGGAGGAATGAAGGACGCCGGAATGCGTCGATCGCGAGCCTTGGCCCCTCAACGCCTCGCCGACCTGCCCGAGGTGTTGCGGAACCTGGACGGCTATCGGCCGTTGCTCGCTGCGCTGCGCGCCGGTCGAAGTGGTGCGGTAGATGGCACCTGGGGGTCCTCGGCCTCTCTCGCTGTGGCGACCCTTGCCGGAGATCTTCGCGGCACGCTTCTGGTCGTCCTGGCCCACCAAACCGACATCCCGAAGTGGGCCGAGGAAATCTCCAGCTTCAGCCATCTTCGACCTCTAGTTTTTCCGGCGGAGGAGAGCACTCCCGGCACTCGGCTCCGAGTTCTCCAAGCCCTGCAATCGCCGACTCCCCCACCCCTCGTTCTCACCTCCATCGCCGCCCTCATCCTCCCCGTGCCGAGCAAGGAGCAATTGGCGCAGCGACAGCGGCGGATTCAACGCGGTTCCACGCTTGATCCGGACGAATTCTCGTCGTGGTTGATCGACCGGGGGTACAAGCGACTCGACGCCGTTGAATACCCGGGCGAATTCGCACGACGAGGGGGTATCCTGGATGTCTTCCCTCCCGACGCGGATCTGCCTTTGCGCATTGAGTTGTTTGGCGATGAGGTCGAGTCGATCCGCCGATTTTCGCCACAGACTCAACGTTCCGTCCACGAATTGAACGACGTGTCGGTGCTGGCGTTAACGGCCCGTCCCACCTCCCCGTCGTCGGTTGCTCCCGATGCCGCGCCACTCCCTGTCGAGCGTGGTCATTTGGTTTCCTATCTGCCGTCCGGATCGGCAACGCTCATCGTGGAACCGCTGGAAGTCCGTGAGCAAGGGCAGGTAGTCTGGGAACGGGCCTCGTCCCGTATCGGGCTGTTTCATCTCGATGGCGTCTTCGAACAGCTGATGTGCTGGCCCAACATCATGATGACGGCGATGCCGACGGCCTCGGTCGAAGAAACCTGGCATCTGCGGGTCGAATCGGTCGAGCGCTTCAGCGGCAACGTGGCACGGGTTCGCGATGAACTCGATGCGGTGGCCGAAACGGAGCAAGTGCTGATCGCTTGCCAAAACGAGGCGGAAGCGAAACGAGTCGGCGAGGTGTTGGCGGCAGGCCGTTTGGCAATGTCCGACCGCCTTCGTTTGGTGACGGGGCAGGTTCGCTCAGGGTTTCGACTCGTCGATGCGGAACTGCTCGTGCTGGGCAGCCAGGAATTGTTCCACCGCGACGAGTGGGCCAAGCGAACGAGCCTTCACGAGTTGGCCCCGGGACCGTCACCGATTCCGACGCGGCGTGTCGAATCACGGGCCATCGACTCGTTCCTCGATCTCTCGCCGGGTGATTATGTGGTGCATGTCGGCCACGGCATCGCTCGCTACCACGGGATGCAGATGCTCGATAGCACGACATCGGGTATCGGCCCAGCGGTGAGTCGGCGGACGAACACCCATCCACGCGAAGAACATCTGCTTCTGGAATTCCGCGACGGGGTATTTGTCTACGTTCCCGCGTCGAAGATCGACCTGGTGCAGAAATACGTCGGCAGCGGTCGGGGCGAGCCGGAGTTATCCAAGTTCGGGGGGACAGCGTGGAACCATCGCAAGGCGAAGGTCGAGGCAGCCGTCATGGACCTCGCCGCCGAGATGCTCGAATTGCAGGCGATTCGCGCTGCTCAGCCGGGCTTCGCCTTCGGACCCGACACCGAATGGCAACGCGAGTTCGAGGCCACTTTCCCCTTCCGTGAGACCGCCGATCAACTCTCGGCGATGGCAGAAATCAAAAAAGATCTTGAACGATCGCGACCGATGGACCGACTCTTGTGTGGCGATGTGGGATATGGCAAGACCGAGTTGGCCCTCCGAGCGGCCTTCAAGGCGATGGACAACGGCAAGCAGGTCGCGGTTCTCGTGCCCACCACGGTTTTGGCGGAACAGCACTTTCGCACCTTCAACAAGAGGCTGGCCGAGTACCCTTTCGTCGTCGAATGCCTCAGCCGATTTCGCACCTCCGCTGAGCAAAAACGTGTTCTCGCCGCGCTGGCGGAAGGCGGTGTGGATGTCATCGTCGGGACGCATCGCCTCCTCAGCAAAGATGTTGTCTTTAAGGATCTGGGGCTGGTGATCATCGACGAAGAACAGCGGTTCGGCGTCGAGCACAAAGAGCGTCTGAAGCAGGTTCGCGCCACGGTGCACGTTCTCACCCTCTCGGCGACACCGATCCCCCGCACCCTGCATCTGGCGCTGCTGGGTCTGCGAGACATCAGCAACCTGGAGACTCCGCCGCCCGACCGATTGCCCATCGAGACCCGGATCACCCGCTTCGACTCGGCAATCATCCGCCAAGCGATTCTGCGGGAGTTGAATCGCGAGGGACAGGTTTACTTTGTTCACAATCGGGTACAGAACATCCAGGAAATCGCCGCCCAAGTACGCGACATCGTTCCCGAGGCGCGAATCGTCGTCGCGCATGGCCAGATGCCCGGGCACGAACTCGAACAAGCCATGCTGAAATTCGTCCGCCGCGAGGCCGACGTGTTGGTGTGCACGACGATTATTGAGAGCGGTTTGGATATTCCGAATGCGAATACGATTTTCATCAATCAAGCGGACATGTATGGTCTGGCCGACCTGCATCAGTTGCGGGGCCGCGTCGGTCGCGAAAAGAATCGAGCGTATGCCTATCTTCTGGTCGATCAGAACAAACTGGTGACACCGCAGGCGGCTGCCCGATTGAAAGCGATCGAGGAATTCACAGCGTTGGGGGCGGGGTTCCGTATCGCCATGCGGGACCTGGAGATTCGCGGGGCGGGGAACATCCTGGGGACCCAGCAAAGCGGACACATCGCCGCCGTGGGTTACGAAATGTACTGCCAGCTTCTGGAGAATGCCGTCCGCAAGCTCAAGCACCAGCCGTTGAAGACTCATCTGGAGGTGAATATCGATCTGCCCTGGCCGGCTTACCTGCCCCGGGAGTATGTTCCCGGGCAGAAGAATCGCATAGAAGTGTATCGGCGGTTGGCCCGAATCCGCAGCCGAAAACGCCTCGCCGATTTCCGACAAGAATTGCGGGATCGCTTTGGCCCGATCCCCGACGCGGCCGAATGGATGTTGAAACGGGCCGAACTGCGGCTGTGCGCGGCCCGGTGGCAAATCGAGTCGATCCACCGTGCCGACGATGACCTCGTGTTCACGTATCGCAGTGCCCGATTGGCCCAGCAATTGGCCGACCGCAATCGGCAGCGTTTGAAAGTCATCGACCAGCGGACCCTCTACGCTCGGCTGCAAACCGGGGAGGATGCCCCCGAGCGTCTCTATACCTTCTTACGACATCTCTTGCGTTTACCCGGCGAGGCGTTATAAACCGGCCGATCGTGTCGACCGTTGGCCCGTAGACGAAGAGAGGGTTCACCGATGCCGCCCACACTGCGCGGTCTGCTCGTGCTGGCGCTCTTATGTGCCGTGTGGAGTTGCCGGAGCAGTCGAAATCCGCGTCTGGTGACTCCGCCACTGCCGGGTCAAAAGATTCAAGTGCCCGGCCAACCGGTGCCGTCGGCGGCCCCGAGCGCGGCTCGATCGCAGAAGCCCGAACCTCCGCCGATCGTCACCCTACCGCCTCCGACTTTGACCGACGGCGAGGTCGTCGTCAAAGTCATTGCCTACGTCAACAATGTTCCCATCTTCGAGTCGGAACTCCGGGAAAAATTGATTCCAAGGCTCCGTGAACTCGAGGGGCTTTCCGATTCCGAACGCGAGCGCAAACTGAAGCAGCTTCGTCAGGAAGAGTTGGAAAAACTCATCGAACGCGAAGTCATCCTCGATGTCGCCTTCGCTCGCCTCAAACAACTTCCCGCCCGCATCCTGGAAGACTTGCAAAAGGAGGCGAATCGGGAGTTTGAACGCCGAGCGAAGCAAATGAAAGAAGAGTACAAACTCAAAAGCGATGAGCAGCTTAACGACTTTCTCGGTCAGATGGGCATGACTCTCGCGGGATTTCGGCGTTCGTTGGAGCGGGAGTTCATTGCCGTCGAGTTCATGCGCAACCTGATTTTCCCCAAGCTGCAACACATCCCGCTCTCGGAAATTCGCTCCTACTACGACTCGCGGCCCGACGAATTTGCCGTGCAAGACCGCGTGAAATGGCTGGACATATTCATCGATGCGTCTCGATTCTCCAGTCGAGGGGAGGCTCGGCAATTCGCAGAGCAATCGTTACAGACGTTACGCCAAGGCAAAGACTTCGCTCAAATGGCGCAAGAGCTTCAACAGGCAGGGTACAACATCCTTCTTGGACCCGAGGGTGTCGGCGAGAAACCGGGAGAAATTCGCCCCGCGGACTTGCAGACCGCCGTCTTCGCTCTCGAGCCCGGACAAATCGGCGGCCCCGTGGAGGTGCCCGGCGGATTCCATCTCATCAAAGTCGTTGAACGAACCTATGCCGGTCGAAAACCCTTCGATTCCCAGGTACAAGACGAGATCCGAAACAAAATCATGGGAGTCTTGGCCAACAAAGAATACCGCCGATTGATCGATGAAATGAAGGCGAAGGCGCTGATTCAGCGGTTAGAGTGAGTTCGCGCCGATCTCGGCGCGATCGTCGCTTCGCGGCCGGCCTGCCTTACCCGCCCGAGTCCCCAATGGGGCAAACCCGGCCCATCCAGGGACCGGGCTTGCTGCTCCCTGGTGAACCAGATTGCGTTAGAATTTCGGCGGCGTCGCACTGCTGACGGTTGTCACATTCGGCTGGGCTTTCGCTGCGGCGTCCATTTGACCCAACAGGTCCCGCAAACTCTTGCGGAATCCTTCGAACTGCTGCGTCACCTGGTCGCGTTCGGCGGTGCGTTGACGCAATTGCTGACGCAATTCATCTCGTTCAGCGACGACGGGTCGAAGCGTCTCGACCTCGGCACGCAGTTCGGCCGCCTGTGCCTCGGATTCGGCGAGTTTCTTGCGGAACTGATCGCGTGCGGCCGTTGCTGCCCGAAAATCATCCTCCAGACGCGCGACTTTCAATTCGAGTTGCTTCAACTTTTCGATGGAGGCACTACCCGTTGGCCCTTGGGCACAGCCCCAGATCCCCAACGCTGACAAAACAACCACCGCGAACGCTTTCGTATAGTCGGACATGATGGATGGAACCTCCCGAAAACGAGCCGTGTACGTTCCCGAAGATGACAACGGCTCGACCGCATGCGGAGTAACAAGGATACCGATGGTGCCAACCGGGAAGGTTTTTTCGTCCGTTGGGCACTGGGGAGGCCTCACTGCCTGTGTCACTTCCCGAATCACCCTTGGTTGACGCCAATTACTTCGGCAGAAAAGTACCCAGAACTTTACGCCAATTTCCAAACCTATTTTCCTT
>CAKZUU010000328.1 GCA_937922175.1 uncultured Gemmataceae bacterium | reverse complement strand
CTCCAGGATGGTCTGACGATCACTCGGGAATACCGTGAGGGCAACATTCCGGTCAGCAACGTGCTCAACCTGTCGTTTCGGAGTGAACGCTCCGAGGATTGCGCCAAGTTCCTCAACTCGATCATCGAAGCGTACCGGCAGTACCTCAATGACACCTTTAACAATCTCAATCGGGAGTTCGCGGAACAGGTCCAAAGGGCTCAAAAAACGTTGCTGCAAGAGCTGAAAGGGAAAAAGGACCGCTACGAGGCGATCGCTAAAAAAGATCCCCTCACTCTCGTGTTGAAGGCAAAGGATGTCCTGAACAGCGTCCAAAGTCGCATGACCAAACTGGAAGAAAAGAGGGTCGAACTGGAGGTGCGTCAAGCAGAGATTCGCACCCTTCAAAAGATGATCGCCGACGCCAAGAATGAGGGTAAATCCGATGCGGTCATTCTGAAGATTCTGGAAAACCGCTTCCCGGCGTTGCGTCAAGCAGCCAATCCCAACGAGATGCGATTCCTCGAAGATCAACTAGCATCGTTACAGGTGAAAGAGTCCGACTTCCGCGTCATTTATGGTCCAGACCATCCGCAATGGAAAAGCCTGCAAGCGCAAATCAAATCAGTTCAGGATCGGCTGAACAAGCGAGGAACGATCAGCGTCGTCGGCGAAGATCCCTTGCAAATATTCCTCTCAAGCCTCGATTCGGAGTATCAAGCCAACGAGACGGTTTTGAACGATGTCGTGAAAGTTCTGGCCGAGGAGCGTGCGAAGGCGACGCAAATGGCCGAATTCTTGCAGGAGGAAGAACAAGCGCGGAAAGACATCGAACCGTATCAGGCACTGCTCGATAGCATTTTGCAGCGTCTGCGGCAGATTCAAATGTCGAACGAAGCCGGCGGCTACGAGGCTCAAACGATCGTGGACGCTGGATTGGGCGTGAAGGTCGCCCCCAACCTGGTGCTGACCCTCGCCCTGTCATCCGCCGTCGGATTGGTGCTTGGCATGGCGCTGGCTTACTTGGCCGAATTGACCGATCGCGGTTTCCGTACACCCGAAGAGATCCGTCAGACGTTGGGTCTGCCCGTGATTGGCCATATTCCACCGCTGCACCTGGAGACGCCACCCAAAGACAACAGTCTCGACCCGACGCTGGTCGCGTACCACTCCCCCCGATCGCGTGCAGCCGAATCGTTCCGCGGTATTCGCACCGCTCTTTACTTCAGTACGCAAGGTCGCGGGCACCAGGTGATCCAAGTCACCAGCCCGACGAAGAGTGAAGGGAAATCGACCTTTCTCTCCAACTTGGCGATTTCCATTGCTCAGTCCGGCAAGACCGTGGTTCTGGTCGATGCCGACTTTCGCCGCCCCGCCATTCATCGACTTTTCCGTTTGCCGAAGGAAGAACGATCAGGCTTGACGTCAATCCTGGTCGGCGAAGCGGAATTCCCCGACGTGGTGAAACTATGTCCGCAAGTTCCGGGATTAAGCGTGTTGCCCTGTGGTCCGCGGCCGACCAACCCCGCCGAGTTACTTGCCTCGGCCAAATTCCAAGAACTCGTCGCGTTGTTGCGCGATCGCTACGACTTCGTTCTCGTCGATTCTCCCCCTCTGTTGGCCGTTAGCGATCCAGCGTCGGTCGCCCCTCTGGTGGACGGCGTGTTGCTGCTCTTGCGGCTCTCGAAAAATGTTCGCCCCTTGGCGATCCGGGCTCGTTCCGAATTGGCCACGGTCGGTGCGAACGTGTTGGGCGTTCTGGTCAATGGGACAGCTGACTACGCTCGACAGTACAGTTATGGCTACACCTACGAGTACGGCTACTCTTACGGTTACCAATACGGGTACGACTCATACGAGGAGTCCAAGTCGTCACCGAGCTTCCCCGAGTTGGAGATCAATCCGCCAACCTCACGCCCGAGCTGAGATGAGACTGACTCGTGTTGCCGTTCGTCGATCTGCACGTCCATTTGCTCGCGGGGCTGGATGACGGTCCATCATCGTGGGATGAAGCGGTGGAGATGTGCCGCTTGGCGGTCGCCGAAGGAACTCGGATGGCGGCTGCCGTGGCCCATCAAAGCGACCTGTTCCCAGGAGTGACACCGGAGCGGATCCGTGACGGCATCGACGAATTGCGTCAAAAATTGAAGGATCACCAGATCGATTTGGACGTGCACCCCGCCGCGGAGGTGATGGCCTGCCCCGATCTCGCTGCCCGTTGGCAACATGGCACCTTAGTGAGTCTCGCGGATCAGAAGCGCCATTTGCTTGTCGAGATGCCACATCGACTGTTCGTCAACTTACGACCAATCGTCGATGAACTTTCGAGCCAGGGTGTCGTCCTGGTCTTAGCCCATCCGGAACGCACCGAGGAATTCTTGTTTGACCAAGGACAGATTGAGAGCCTCGTCGAGCGCGGTTGTCTGGTGCAGGTGAATGCGAGCAGCCTGATGGATCCACCAAATGGACGTTTCCACCGAGCGTTACGCGATTGGTTTCGTCGGGGGGTGGTTCACGCCTTGGGATCCGATGGCCACTCTCCGAGTCGCCGACCTCCCCGACTCGCTGCCGCCGTCGAGCAAGTCCGACGATGGGTAGGACCAACCGCGGCGGATCGAATCAGCAACACGTTGGGGCGGATGATCCTTCGGGGCGTCGCTGTGCGAGTCGCCCCGCCGGTTCCTTTGACCCGACGCTGGTGGGCCAAA
>CAKZUU010000327.1 GCA_937922175.1 uncultured Gemmataceae bacterium | reverse complement strand
GTCCACCTGGTAGGTGCGGTTGGCGGTGTTTCCGACGACGAGCCAATCATGCCAGCTGTCGATCCCCACAACCGGCACGGTCAGCGCACACCACAAGACGCCGCCGACCATCATGGCGACGAGGGCACGCCATCGACGAGTGACGAGCGGAACGAGCAGGAAGGCGGTAGCCCAGGTTGGTTTGAACGCCAACAGACTCCAGACCAATCCCCCGCCGATCGGCCGGCCTCGGGCCGTGAACGCCCAGCCCCAAACCACGAGAGCCGCCGACAGCGGTGCATTTTGCCCCAATTGATGGCCACCCGGGAAGCCGGGGTACGCCAGCATCATCGCGGTCGCCACCGGCCACCAGATTCGCCCGCATGTGAGATAGCTCACACCCGCTCCGCCCAAGAAGGCGGCCCCGAGCATCAGCCATGTCATCGCGAAATACGCTGTTTGCGGTCGATTCGCCAACGCCAGCGGAGCCATCAGGAAGGCATGAACCGGCGGATAGAGCGGCCCGCCGACATGCTTTTGCCGCAAAAGATCCAACCTCTCGTCTGACCAGGCTCGCTCCCGCGCGACCAAGGTTGATGTCGCCGTGCTCCACGGTACCTGCGAGGCCAAGGGGATAGCAAACGTTGCCCACAACTGTCGCTCCTGCACCGACCGCTCCGACCACTCGTGATCCTCGACCTCGGCGTCCATGAACGCCTCGATCAGCTCGTCGGCGTCGTGATATTTCGCTGCCGGGGCTTCCACTTCACGGGGAAAGGACGCCTGAGCGACTTCGTAGAGACGATGCAGGTTGTACAACTCCCGACCGTGTCCCAAAACCAGCATGCGACCGAGGATCCATTGGCCCGCGAAGTCGATCCCCGTGTGGCCGTCATTCCCGTCGGCCCGTCGGTGTTCCGGATCTGTCGCCCGGACGTCGAAGATGTGCAGCGCCTTGTGTTGCGAGTAACCCGCCCATCCCAGGCAAGCCAACCAGGCGATGACGTACCGAGTCCGCCTCGCCGAAATGAACATCCCTAGGAAGTACCCATCAAGTTGCATGCCCAAGCGATTCCCGAGGAGCTTCGAATCGGTTGAATAGTTTATGAACAGTCAGCCCAGATGTTGCCCATCGCCGATGCGGCCTGCCATCGGAGGGTTCATGCCATGGATTTGCGCCCCTTCCACGATTCATGGTCGGCCGATGATCCTCATGCCAACTTCAAAGCCGAGGTTGCCGCCTACACCAAGGCCGATCCGATGCCCACCATCGAAAACCTCAGCCAGTTGACCGGAATCCCGGTCGATTCGTTGATCCGCTACGTTCTGGTGAAGTGGGCGGCGTCGGCCTCCGAAGCCCTCTTAGCCATGGAACCGATCGTTCTCCAGCAGATGCGTCAAGCGATTCGCGAGGCTGAAGCGCAAGGCACCGCTGAGTCCCGGCTGCGCGCCTACGAGCGATTGCGACAGATCCTCGCCTGGTTGGACCTGCCGCCTGGTCGCTGATTCTTTCCAAACGGGTCTTCCGGTGCCGAGACTTTTCCTAAAATCCCCGGCAGAATTTTCCCTTGCGAGAATACTTGATGGCCCTCTCTCCACTCACTCGACGTCATTTCATCACGACCGCCGGGACCGCCGTGGCGGCAGCCTCTTGGATTCACGCGGATGAGCCGGCTCGGAAAATCCGTGTCGGGGTCATCGGCTGTGGAAGCGTGTCAAATGCGTATTTGCCTCACTTGCAGAAATGTCCCTTCGTCGAGTTGGTGAGCGCCTGCGACCGACGCTACGAACGCGCCGAAAAGCAAGCCGATCGTTTTGGCATTCCCCATCGGTATCCCACGGTTGAGAAGATGCTCGCTGGCGTCGAATTCGATTTGTTCGTGAATTTGACCGACATGCAGGAACACGAACACTTGAATCAGAAGGCGATCGCCGCGGGCAAGCACATTTGGAGTGAAAAACCGTTGGCCAACTCACTGAAGGGGGGTCAGCAACTACTCGAAGCCGCACGAGCGAAAGGCCTGCGGATCTGGGGGGCGCCGGCGATGGTGGTCAGCCCGCAATTCGCCTTCATGGCGAAGACGCTAGCCGCCGGAAAGCTGGGACGACTCGCTGCCGCCCACGCCGAGTATGGACACACGGGGCCCACCTGGTCCGCGTTCTTCTACGAAGCGGGTGGCGGCAGTCTGCCCGACCTGGCCGTCTACAACATGACCACCTTGACTGGGTTGCTCGGCCCGGCCAAAGCCGTTACCGCCATGACCAGCATCGTCACACCCACTCGCCAAGTCGATGACAAAGGCCTGATCCGTGTTGAAGCTGAAGACAATGCCCAATTGCTGATGGATCACGGGCACGGCGTCATTTCCCACGTCCAAAGCGGATTTAATTACTTCAACCCTCATGGGCACGACGGTAGTAAGGAAACTCGCCACACCATCACCATCGTCGGTTCGCACGGCTTCATGGGACTGGTCGGCTACGACTGGGAGCCTCGCGGTGTGGATATGGCCACCGACAAAGAACCCGAATTCAAACGGTATCAAACCAACGCTCAAGGGTTCGTCTGGCAAATGGGGGCCTCCTTGGCCGCGGGCAGCCTCGCAACGGGAAAGGAGTTGCTCATCACTCCGGAGCATGCTTTGCATGTCTTGGAAATTATTCAAGCCACCCGCCAGTCGCAAGAAACCGGTCGACGTGTCGCATTAACCTCTACCTTCCGCTGGCCTGTAGTGACATGAGCGGTTGAGCCTCAGGTTTCGGTCCGCTTCCGCTCCGTGCGACCGGTCGCCCCGCATGGGGTTTGATCGATGATGACCGCTCGTCGCGACTCACGACGGGTATCTTTGAGGGCTTTACCAGTGTTTAGTCATCTGCGACGCATCCGTTTCGGCTTCGTTTGGGTCATCAGTGGGGCGCTGATGGGGCCTGCCTTGGGCCAGCAGGTGGTACTGACACAAGAGGCGTACCTGACCCCCCCGCCATCGATCGCTGACGCCATCAAGGCGTTGGAGCGCGAGCCGATCTTGCTGACCAACCCCAGCCCCGACGGGAAAAAGTTCCTGCTGGCGAAAAATGACGGCATGCCGACCTTGGAGCGCCTCGCCAAATCCACTCTTTACCTGGGCGAGATGGCCTTCGACCCGACGGCCTACCGCTCCCGGCAACTGTGGATTCGCAGCTTCACTGGCTATGAAATCTTCGATCCGTCCGAAAAGAAGTCGATCCAAGTGCAAGTCCCGCCGAAAGCCCGGGTCAGCAACGCCGCCTGGTCGCCCGACGGGTTACGAGTCGCCTTTTTTGCTCATTTCGACGATGCCACCTTCATCTACGTCGCCGATGCGGCAACGGGTTGCTGCCGACGTTTGTGCGATCTTCCGGTCCTGGCAACTCTCGTGACGACCTTTCAGTGGACCAAAGATGGTCAGAAGATTCTCGCGGTTCTTCGGCCACGGGGAAGTCAGGGCGATGCCCCCCCACCGACACCAACCCCCTCTCCCCGTGTGCGACTGACCCGTGATGGAGCGGCACCATCCCGCACTTATCGCTTCTTGCTCGAATCTCCCGAAGATGCCCAGTTGTTGGAAAATCTGATCACAGGTCAACTCGCGCTGATCGCGGTCGCCGACGGCCTGGTCACCCCCGTGGGTGCCCCGGCGATGATCCGCAGCGTGAGTATGAGTCCGACTGCTGAGCAGTTCCGAGTCGCGACAATCAAAAAGCCGTTCTCTTATTTTGTCCCGTTGACACGGTTCGGCTCGACCGAGAGTATTTGGGATCTGGCCGGGAAATCGCTGTACACCTTGATGGACCGCGGGATTCAAAATACCGATCCAGCGACGCAACCAGCCACAGCTTCACCCGGGACGACCACGGCAGCGCCTCCAGGAAATCGCGCTGCGGTCGGACGCAATCGCGGCGGCGGTGCGGCCACCCCTCCTTCGCCCACGGGCGACCCGATGGCCCTTGTGAACAATCCCCGGCCCCCGAATCCCACCCCCGACCCGACGGCTCCGATCGACCCGGATCCTCCGCCTCGCCCCGGACCCTCGACCGCAGCGGTTCCCGATCCAGAGGGCCGGCGCGACATCACCTGGCGACCTGATGGCGCCGGCTTGTCCTATTTGCAGGAAGAACCCGCCGATCCCAAGGAGCCGAACAAACCCCGCAAAGACCGTGTCATGCAATGGCTTCCACCCTTCGAAAAAGACAAAGCGACAGTCGTCTATGAAACGCCCCACCGGATCAGTTCGGTGCAATATACTGCCGACGGCGCGTGGATGTTCCTCACACAAACCATCGACAATCATCGCACGATTACTGCCATTGATCTGAACGACCCGAACAAAGCGGCCTACATCGTCCACAAAGCGCCGACTGGCGCTCGGAGCGAGACCGCCCATCCCAACAGCCCCCGCCCACCCATGCCCCCGCCCCCGGGCGCTTCCCCAACCGGTGGCGACCCCGAGCAACAACCAACAGGTTTCGGCCGGGGAATCGGCACGGCCGGCGTCGCCTCGTTGCTCACTCGGGCTGGAGGCACCGTTCGCCTCTCGTCTGGGGGCGAAGTGTATCTCCTCGGAACCGAGCAACCTCGCGGTGAGGGAGCACCCTCATTTCCCAAGCCCTATATCGACCGATGTGAGATCAAGACCGGCAAGAAACAACGCATTTTTGAAGGCAAAGGTGATATGTTAGAAACCATCGACGTGGTCGATGATGAAGGACGTTTCGTCTACACAACGAGACAAAAAAGAGATATCGTCCCGGATTCATATGTCACTGATACGACGACAGGGACGGTTACAAAACTCACCGACAACGTGCACCCGGCTCCTTGGAGCCAGAATCTAAAGACGCTGCGGCTCCCAGTCACCCGGGTTGATGGATTCAAATTCTGGGTGCGCGTCACGATGCCTCCCGAGAGAACGGGCAAATTGCCCGCCCTTTTTTGGATCTATCCGCGCGAATATACCGATCAAGCAGCTTACAACGCGGCGGTGGCTCGTCTCTCCGCTAGCCCGCAGCGCTTCGCCGTTCCGACTCCGCGCTCGATGACATTACTGACCCTTGTCGGTTTTGCTGTGGTGGAGCCTGATATCCCCATCGTCGGTCCCTCGGGACGGATGAACGACAATTACATCCCGGATTTGCGTAACAGTCTGTGGGCAGTCATCGATGAATTGGACAAGCGCGGCATCATCGACCGCGATCGGCTGGCAATCGGTGGACACAGTTATGGCGCCTTCAGCACCGCGAACGCGATGATCCACACACCCTTCTTTAAGGCCGGCATCGCCGGTGATGGAAACTACAACCGCACTCTCACGATGATGACCTTTCAAACCGAACGTCGGCAGTTGTGGGACGCGCGGGAACTCTATTTGGAAATCTCCCCCTTGCTGTACGCCAATCGCCTCAACGGCGCCTTGTTAATGTATCATGGCCTCGACGATGCCAACGTGGGAACACATCCCATGAACGCGCAGCACATGTTCATGGCCCTGGACGGTCTCGGTAAACCTGCGGCATTGTACCTTTATCCGCACGAAGGGCATGGCCCCCTCGCCCGTGAAACAATCATGGACCTATGGGCCCGCTGGGTCGCTTGGTTAGATAAGTACCTCAACGGTTCCAACAAGAAATAATTCCTCACGGCCGCCTCGACTCCCGCTGGTCGACCATTCGGCGAACAATGGCGCCCCGAATAGGAAGTGCTTTTTGCAGTCGTTGAATATGACGGGGTAAACTCTGCGCGAGTTCCTCATCTAAAGGCTTGAAATCCGAATGCAGAGTTTTGGACAGACCCTGCAAGCGACAAGCTCGATCTTCTGGTTTATAAACGTTGGTCATCATTTCCTTCATTCGCTAGAAATAACGCGCTGCTCCCTCCGGCGTTTCGATGACAGCCCGTGCGATTAGGCCCTGAAATTCAGGTGGCAAATCCAAGGCGAGATCCCCGAATACCTGATCCATTCCCGAAGGGATGGAAATTATTTTATTTCGTTGGAGGTCATGGATCACACGGTAAATGTTTCGATTCAGCGGATAACCATCCCAACCATGGAAAATGACTTCCAAGCATACTTACGATAGAAACCGATCCAGGTCGAGAATCTTCTCCAGTTGAGCAAAACCGTCTGTTCAGGTCACTCTCGGTCGCAGCTGCATGAGGTGCCTGGAGATCTTGATATTTTCGGAGACCATTTTGGCTGTAGATGAGTTTCGGCCGGGCGTCGATGTCTTGCAGGAACCCACCATCGTCGATGTTACCTTCGAACTGCCCAAGATGAGTCCGGAGAAACTGAGAGTCGTATCCTTCCTTGATATCTTATAGTCCCCCGGGCTTGACGATTGATGGTGACCCAGGCATACGAAATCCGGCTGGCAGGAATTCCGGCGTCACGCATCATTTCTCGGCAGATCAGCTCCGAGACGTAACTTGCATCCTGGACGGAGTTGCAGAGATGCCACTTGTCCAATCCGTGGAATCGTTGTCCCGGCTGAAACCTATCCATATTGAAAGTCAGTGCCGGTTTGTCGTCGAGGCCGCGAAAACTGCCGGCCGCGCCTCGAAGATGAACGGCGACATCGGGGTAAATGGTGATACCGTTTTCCACAAGCTTCGCCTTGACGTACTGTCGAGGTTCACGCCGCAGAGAGTCCATTTCTTTTGGGGAAAGATCCAGATTGAGCCGTACCACCCGCACCTGAGAGAAGAAACGACGGGCGGCTTCTACATCCTTTTCCGGGGAGCCTCTTGGGGACGGAACTCCCCAAGGGCTGAGGCAAAGCAACAGCAAGGTACCACCGGAAATCATCGGAACGCCTCGTCTTTAAAGGTGGCGTCGAAGGACGACCCCCTTTTGATAGCATCTTCCACCTCATGCCGAATTTTCATCCATGAGACAGTGCTCAGTCCTTTCGTGAAATTTTGATCAACGAAGTTGCAACGGACCCGCACACCTCGTTCAACATCTCAGGTAGAGGCTCGGTGCCGGAGGATGAGAGATGAATCGATGGTTGGCGGCAATGGTCATAGTGGAGGTCGTGGTGCAAACGGCCGTCAGTCGCGCTGACGACGTGACCCAACGGCCGCTGCCCGTGCGAGTGATGAGCTTCAATATCCGCTATGGGACAGCCAATGACGGTGACAAC
>CAKZUU010000326.1 GCA_937922175.1 uncultured Gemmataceae bacterium | reverse complement strand
GCCATGGGAGGCCATCAACCGAACTTCATGGATCAATTTGGCCACGTGCAGAAGCGCTTTGGACGGTATGCAACCGCGATTCAGGCAAACGCCACCCGGCTGAGGATCCGAATCGACAATCGTAACCTTCAAGCCATGATCGGCAGCATGGAACGCAGCCGGGTATCCGCCCGGCCCCGCACCGATCACGAGAAGCTGTGTTTGGCGATCCGCCTCTCCCATCAGACGCCTCCTCTCCTGGCTGCTATTGCCGATCTCCGAGTCCTCGGAAAAAAGTGGCCAAACCAAATACCCCGAGAAAAACAAGAAGTTTGACCGGTCCCGGCCGAATCTTACCCGCGACGAACATGGCCACCATCCCCGCGATGGCTGCTCCCATCATCATCAAACCGGCGAAGAGCAGCAGGGGCCGAGGTTTTGACGGCGCTGACGTCGCCGGGCGCTGCGTCGCGACACTTTCTGAGGAGCGTTCGTTTGTTTCCACGTGATGCGAGAGCGTCTCCGTTCCATGACTTCCGTTGGCGGGTAAGGAGCTCATCGCAGGGTCAATGCTTTGGTATCGCTCACTTTCTTGCCAATCGTCCAGCTCGACTTCGATCTCATTGCCCGGCACCGTCAGAATGGCACGGCAATCGGGGCAGTAAATCTCTGCTCCCGCCAACTCATCGCGAACATTTAACGATCGACCACAATGATCACAGTGGAAGGAGATCGGCATACAGGTCTCCGCCTCGTTGCCTCAAACGGGGAGTCAACTCTCGAAGAACATCCGAATGGGGTCGGAGAACAAGGCTACCAAACGAGCGCAAAACCTGGCTCCGTCGGCACCGTCGATGACTCGGTGATCGTATGTGAGGCTCAACGGAAGCATCAGCCGAGGCTCGACTCGACCATCACGAACGACGGGCTGCCAGGTCGAACGAGATAGACCGAGAATGGCCACCTCCGGGTAGTTGATAATCGGGGAGAAGGCTGTCCCACCGATCCCGCCCAGGTTGGTGATCGTGAAGGTGCCCCCGCGCATTTCGTCGGGCATCAACTTGCCCGCGCGAGCTTTCTCGGCCAGTTGCGCGACCTCTTTGGCTAATTCGCCGATGCTCTTCTGATCCGCATCTCGAATCACCGGGACGACCAACCCGCGCTCCGTATCGACCGCAATGCCGATATGGTAGTACTTTTTAATGACCAGTTCCCCATTTTCACCGGCGTTGGGATCGTAACTGGCATTGAAATGGGGGAACGCCTTCAAGGCGGCCACACAAGCCTTGATGGCCAGGACCGTCATCGTGACTTTGGGCGCTCCCTTGGGAGCCGCCTCAACGAAACTTTTTCGGCTTGTCTCCAGTTCAGTAATGTCCGCAAGGTCGTGTTGGGTCACTTGCGGCGCGAGCGACCACGACCAGTGCAGATTCCGAGCGATGGTTTTCCTCAACGCCGAAAACGGTTTCCGCTCGATTGGACCATAACGAGAGAAATCGGGCAAGGGCGGGACCGTCACCGAGCTCGCCGTCGGTGCTCGCGCGGGGCCTTTCGTCGTCAGAATGCGGACGAAGGCTTTGACGTCCTCCATCGTGACACGGCTGCCTCGACCCGACCCCACCACTTGTTGAAGATCGACCCCCAATTCTCGCGCCAAACGTCGCGTCGCTGGACTGGCAGGCATCGGTGGCCGACGATTTCCGTCAGAGGGCGACGACTCACTAACGGCCGCCTTACCCCTTGAAATCGGGACGGTTTCCCCAACGGGTGGCTTGGCCGCGGCGAAAACCGTCGTTGCTGGCACATCGGCGTGTCCTTCGGAGTGGGATCGCTCAGCTCTCGCGGATTGCTTCGAGCTGAGCGACTCCGACACGTTTGACGCCTGCATGATGAGCAGCACTTGTCCCACCTTGACAGGATCTCCGGCTTGCACCTTGACCTGCTCAATCGTTCCCTCGGCGGGTGACGGCACGGGGAACGACGCTTTTTCGGTCTCGACCTCGACGAGTGGTTGCTCGGGCTCAACACTCGCCCCAGGCTTCACCAGCACGTTCACCACCGTGCCCCCGGCAATTCCCTCGCCAAGATCCGGCAGCACGACCTCCACTCGCGACGAAGTCGAAGCCCATTTACTCTCTCGCTCCTCCGCAGCCAGCGTCGACGGGATCGTCGGTGAATCGACTGGTGGTGGAGATGTTTCTCGGACACTCGGCGCTGTCGGTGCCGTCGCGTCGTTTCGGGGGATGATCGAGAGCGCAAGGTCTCCGATCCGGACCTTATCACCGGTTTTGACGTTGATCCGGTCGACGATTCCTGCCATCGGAGAAGGGATCGGCATCGTCGATTTTTCCGTCTCCACCTCAAGCAGATCTTGACCTTCCTCGACGGCCATCCCAGGCGCGACCAAAACGCGGACGACAGTTGCTTGTTCGATACCCTCACCCAATTCCGGGACAGGAAGCTCCATGAAACTACCTCGATCGAGACTTTGATAACGGCAGCCGTTGACGCGATAGAGCTTTGACCCAATTCATCTCAGGATCGACAACGAGAACGGCCACATCCATCAAACCGCCCAAGGGGCGGGCCGATCCGGGTCGATGTCGAGGTCTCGAATCGCCTGACCCACGGCTTTGCCATCGAATGCACCCCGTTGAGCCAATGCGTGAAGCGACGACACCACGATGCATTCCGCGTCGATCTCGAAGAATCGCCGCAACGCCTTCCGGGTTTCACTTCGACCGAAACCGTCAGTGCCCAGAGCGAGTAACCGGCCGTTTAGATAGGGGCTAATCGCTTCGGGGACCGCCCGCATGTAATCGGAGCTGGCAATAACCGGCGTGTCGCGGCCGCCGAGCACCTGTTGGACGTAACTCGTCTTCGGCTCCGCCTCGGGGTGCAGCCGATTGTAGCGTTCGCATTCCATCGCATCACGCCGCAATTGCTGGTAGCTGGTGACACTGTAGACGGTGCTGGCCACGGCGTATTTCTCGGCCAAGATCGTTTGCGCCCGCAAGACCTCATTCAAAATCGTTCCGCTGCCCAACAAATCGACCTGAAGTGAATGGTTCTCCAAACGTATCGACCGAACGGGATAGATTCCGCGAACAATCCCATCACGAACA
>CAKZUU010000325.1 GCA_937922175.1 uncultured Gemmataceae bacterium | reverse complement strand
GTCCATTTCTCACCCTTGGCAACTTCCTTGTTTGGGATGATCCCGAAGGTCGGATCGGCCATTTGTTTCAAAGCGTCGTCGTTGAGGATCTTTTTCAGCAACGGTTCCATCTGCGCATTAGCCGTTCCGAGTTTGCGAATGAACTCGTCACGCCCTTCGACCTTGGTGACCTTGAAGTTCTTGTCCAACGTCACCGTGAATTCTGCGCCGACCAACTGCTTGAAAAACTCTGACAAAGCATTGTTGGCTGCGTTCGGATTCGTCGAGTCGTAGCTGACGGCGTTGTTGTTGATATCGATCGTAATCACGACGCCTTCGATTTTTTGCTTCACCGTCCAGTTCCCGTTGTCGTCCACGGAGACAGGAGTGTAGCTGAAATGAAAGGTTTGAGTCTGCTTCTGCGTCACGTCCTGGCCCATGACCTTCATGCTTTGGTTGGCCGTCGTGCGCATTTCTTGGTAGAAAGGCTTATCCTTCTCCAGTTTCCATGCCAAATTTACTTTATCCTGGGCAGCTGCAGTCCCCAAGCAAACCCAGATCCACATCATCAAAGCCGACAGCCGGCGCTGCATCACGTCGAGTCCTCCCCACGCCAAATAAACACGCTTCATGAGGTCTTTACCACAATTCCTGTTTTAGAACGCCCCTGGGTCGAAACAAGCCCCCTTCTGACTCCCGTTGAAGGCGCTCGTCTCGCTCTGTAAGCATTCATCGAGCGAAATCTTTGGTCCCCAGGAGCCTGATCATGGATTTGATTTCCACGCTTGACGGCTCGATGATGCAAAATTTCTTCCCCGCCGGTTGGAATCTCGCCGAAATCGACCGACTCGGGGCGCTCTCCGGTGAGGCGGTCACGGAGCGCCGATCGTGGTGGCACCGTGAATTTGAACCCGTCGCTTGTGCCACTCTCGCCGACTTTGACACATTTCTTGGCCATGAGATCGCCCGGGAAATCCAACAAGCCCGCCAAGCCGGTCGTCCTCTCATTATAATTCTTCCGGTCGGGCCCATGGGGATGTATCGCTGGGCCGTGTTTTTCCTCCGCGAATGGGATGTCGCGTGTGATCATGTGCACGGTTTCAACATGGACGAATGGTCCGATGCGACCGGCAACACACTTCCTCCTACGCATTCCGGGGCATTTCAGTTCGCGATGGAGCAGGCGTTTTACGGGCCTTTGGGAAGTCGAACCGTGCCAGTCAGTCAGAGACATTTTGCCATTAAGAGTGAGTTACCCACGTATGCCGAGCAAATCGCCGATCTACGAAGCCGAGGAGGGAAATTGGTGACGGTATTCGGCATCGGGCGGGTTTGTCACATCGCCTTTTGGGAGCCTCACTTCGCTGCCGAATTTGTTTCCGAATCCGACTGGATGCGGCCAACGCATCGCTTAGGCGCCCGTTTGCATCCGCTGACGATCGAACAGAACGCGA
The DNA here is from genome assembly GCA_937922175.1 of uncultured Gemmataceae bacterium. GTDB lineage: Bacteria > Planctomycetota > Planctomycetia > Gemmatales > Gemmataceae > CAKZUU01. Next base: position 2,798 of record CAKZUU010000325.1, on the reverse strand, counting down.
TCACAAGTTTCAAAAGTCGGACGACGCAAGTGCCGGCCTACGCTAATACCATTGGCCCTGGACTGTTTTTGTCTTCGGACCGCGTGATTGGCGGAGCGGATGGGACTCTTGGTCGTGGCATGCAGTGGCAAGGCTTGTCTCTCCGCATGACCTTGCAGCATTCCCCCACGCCGTGGATTCCAAGCAGCTATATGCCGACCCTGCCAGGGCGATTGTTCTTTCTGAAAGAACTCTCCGAGCCATTGATCGCCGAATGCAATTAAGGCTCTCCGCCGCGAAGGGCATTCCCGTCGCAGCTCACCTTGCGGCTTTTGCTCAGGAGACGGTCCGGAGTGGGGACAAGCGGCCGGCCGGTTGATACCATCTCCCCAGCGGGGTCTCCCGCTCCGAGGTTCGGGGAAAAGTCGTCTCAGCTTGCTGGAGGAGTTTGCTGTGAAATCTCGATTCGCGCTCATGCTCGCTATCGTTGTTGTCGCTGTCACCTCGCATCTGACCAGAGCGGACGACCAGAAGCCCAAGGACAAGGACGCCTCGAAAGACAATATCTCGGCGAAGCTCGAGGGCACTTGGGAAGTCGTCAAAGCGACCGATGAGGTCGCCGTCGGTGCGATCGTCGTCTTCAAAAAAGACGGGAAATTTACTTTCACGGTCAAAATCGACGGTCAAGAATTTAAGGTGGACGGTACATACAAGATCGAGGAAGGCAAACTTCACACCACGGCGAACGTGGGTGGGCAGGAAGAGTCAGACGTGGATACCTTCAAGAAGCTGACAGACGACGAAATGGAGTTGGAGAACAAGGAAGGTAAAATCACGGTACTGAAGCGTAAGAAGGCCTAAACGTCGCTGGGCGAGCGAGAGGGTCGGCCGTCAGGCAGGTCGCGGTTTCCGACCCTCAGTTCCTTATGAATGCGCCGCTCCAGTAATCCGCCCCCTCCTGACATGTCCTATTCTCCTGACGAGTTGGAACGAATCGTTACCGCGGCGCAGGGCCGTGTCGAACCTTTGCTTCGGGAGGTCAGCCGCGTCATCGTCGGGTTGCGTCCGCTGCTCGATCGCCTCATGATCGGTTTGTTGACCGACGGACATATCCTGATCGAAGGCGTCCCCGGCTTAGCGAAAACCTTGGCGGTCCGCACGCTGGCAGGTGCGATGCGGCTCCAATTTCAGCGGATCCAATTCACGCCCGACCTGTTGCCCGCCGACATTATCGGCACTCAAGTTTTCAACCCTCGGACCGGCGAATTTTCCGTCAAGCGTGGCCCCATCTTCGCCCAAGTCGTCCTGGCTGATGAAATCAATCGCTCCCCCGCGAAAGTGCAGGCCGCTTTGCTCGAAGCGATGCAGGAACGCCAGGTCACGATCGGCGAGCAGACGTTTCCGCTGGCACATCCCTTCCTTGTCTTAGCGACGCAAAACCCCATCGAGCACGAGGGGACCTATCCTCTGCCGGAAGCACAGGTCGATCGATTCATGATGAAGGTGAAACTCCATTATCCCAGCCGTGACGAGGAGCTTCTCATTCTGGACCGCATGGGTCGAATCCGACCGAACCTGGCGGTTCAACCGATGCTCGGACCACAGGACATCGAGGAGCTTCGTCAGATCGTCGACCAGGTGTATGTTGATCGTCAAATTAATTCTTATATCGTGGACTTGGTCCGAGCGACTCGAAGGCCTTCGGATTACGGGTTGGATCTCGCGGGCTTGATTCAATATGGAGCGAGCCCACGTGCCACGATCTTCCTTCAAAGGGGAGCGAAAGCCTTGGCATTTCTCGAAGGCCGCTCCTACGTCACCCCTCAGGATGTCAAAGCGATTGCTCCCGACATCCTCCGACACCGCATCCTCGTCACCTATGAGGCCGAGGCCGAAGAACTCGATTCGGATGCGATCGTGGCCCGCGTGTTGTCCCATCTCCCGGTCCCGTGATAAAAGTTCAAAACAACCGTCAGGCTTGCCTGCCTCGTCTTCGAGTTCGTTGAAACTCCAGGCTGACTTGATTAAGGTGGAGGGACGGGTCATTCCTGCCGGGCGAGGTGTGTGAGCATGTTTCGCGCCACGTTGTCGATCGGATTTGTGTTCCTTCTCGTTGATGGGGCGATGGGAGACGAGCCGCCGAACTCTTCTGGCCAATCCCTGTCGATCCATTGGGCGTTTCGGCCCGTTCACCGTCCGTCGCTACCCGAGGTCAGTCCGCTAGGGCAAACTTGGATCCGGAATCCCATTGACCGATTCATTCTCGCCCGGTTGGAGAAAGAAGGGTTGACTCCGGCGGCCGAGGCCGACCGACGAACCTTAATTCGTCGAGTGTACTTGGACGTGATCGGACTTTTGCCTACCCCTGATGAGGTCGATCGCTTCGTCACTGATGCTGCACCCGACGCTTACGAACGGTTGGTCGATCGTTTGTTGGCTTCTCCGCATCACGGCGAGCGCTGGGGCCGACACTGGCTCGACGTGGCCCGCTACGGCGACTCGAACGGCTATTCGATCGACTCGGCCCGGAGTATTTGGCCCTATCGTGATTGGGTCATCGCTGCCATCAATGCTGATATGCCGTTCGATCAATTCGTCATCGAACAGATGGCGGGCGACCTGCTCCCGGGGGCTTCTCTCACCCAAATCGCGGCGACGGGTTTTCACCGAAATAGTCCGCTCAACGAAGAGGGCGGGATCGACGTCGAGCAGTTCCGCGTGGAATCAATTTACGATCGGGTCAACACCACGGGGACGGCGTTTCTGGGGCTGACCGTTGGGTGTGCTCAGTGCCACAACCATAAATACGATCCACTCAC
>CAKZUU010000324.1 GCA_937922175.1 uncultured Gemmataceae bacterium | reverse complement strand
GTATTTAAACTCCTCTAAGCGAGCGACCACGAGCACCGGAGCGATTTCGGTGCGGAACGGGATATTGCCGCTTACGAAAACCACTGACCCGTATTCCCCCAAAGCCCGAGCCAAGGCGAGAGCAAAACCGGTGATCAGCGACGGAACCAGCGAGGGTAGCAAGACCCGTCGGAAGGTCTGCCAGCGAGTCGCGCCGAGGACAGCCGCCGCCTCCTCCAGCTCGGCGTCGATCGTTTCGAGGACGGGCTGCACCGCGCGAACGACGAACGGAAAGCTGATAAAAACCATGACAAAAACGACGGCCCCACGAGTGTACGCCAATTCGATCCCCAGCGGGTGAAGCCAACGGCCCATCCAACCGCTCGGGACGTACAAATTTGAAAACACCAAGCCGGCAACCGCAGTGGGAAGGGCGAACGGCAAATCGATGAGCGAATCGAAAAACCTTTTCAGCGGAAAGTTGTAGCGTGTCAGCACCCAGGCCAGCAATAGGCCAATCATCAGACTGATCGCTGCCGCGGTCAGCGATGCACCGAACGTCAGTTGATAGGCGGCGCGAGTCCGCTCGGTCCACGCAGCTTGAACAAATTCATTCCATGACAACGAGCTGGCGCGGATCAAACAAGCCGATAGTGGAATGGCCACAAAGACGCCCAAATACACCAGCGTGAACCCCAAGCTGAGGCGGAAACCCGGCAACACATTTCGACCGGCATTCCCCATCGCCGCCCTCACCTTCGTTGGTAAATCCGTTCGAAGACCCCGCCTTCGCCAAAGAATCGGCGTTGAGCGTCGGCCCAATCACGGGCGACGAAGCTGATCTCGAACATTTCCAGATCGGGCAGAATTCGGCGATCGCGAAATTCGTCATGGATCGGACGGAAGTAATGTCGCGAGATCATTTCCTGGGCTCGTGGAGTGAAGAGGAATCGCACATAGCGCTCAGCGATCGGCCGAGTTCCCCTTCGATCCACGACCGCATCGACGATACTGACAGGAGGCTCGGCACGAATACTCCAACGGGGATACACAATTTCCAGCCGTCCTTTGGATTCCGCTACCTCTAAATGAGCCTCGTTCTCCCACGTCAGGTGCACGTCACCCATGTTCTTTTGGGCAAACGTCATGGCGGAAGCCCGAGCGCTGGCGTCTAACACGGGAATCCGCCGGAACAATTCACCGACATAGCGCTCTGCGTCGACCTCGCTACCTCCCCGCTTCAGTGTCGCACCCCAGGCCGCCCAGACGACCAGGCGGCCGTTCCCGCTCGTCTTCGGATTCGGAGCGATCACTGAAATCCCCGGCGCGATGAGGTCGTCCCAATCGCGAATTTGCTTAGGGTTACCGCTGCGAACAACGAACACGATCGTTGAGGAAAACGGAAGTACTTGCCGGGGCGGCTTGTCCCAATCTTGGGGCAGCAACCCCCTTTGTTGCAGTTGATCAATGTCCGACCATAGGGCCAAGCTGACCACGTCGGCCTCTAAGCCATCCAAGACGGCACGAGCCTGACCACCCGAGGAGCCATGCGATTGTCGGATCGCGATCCGCTGACCCGTCTCCGCCTCCCATTCCTCCCGAAATGCCCGGTTCAGTTCGTTCCAAAGCTCACGTGTTGGGTCATAGGACACGTTCAGGAGGGATTCGTCGGCTTCTTCGCGCCAAATTAAACTCCACGCAACAATCGGCGTCACAGCGAGATACATAACACCAGCCAGCAAAACGAGGCGCACGCCGAAATTCTCCGCATCAAAACTACTAAAATGATATACAAAGTAAACTATTCGAGCGGCAAGCTCTCTATATCAAACGAATTGAGTCAGCTTGGTCAATCGGAATCGTGACGCGAATTGGGTCACCAGGCCCTTGCGTTGTGTTGATCGTGTCGCGGAGTGGGTCCGTCGCGCTCCCTTGCGAGCCATAAAAGACGCGTCGTGGCTGCGAACGATGAGTCGTCAAAACCGAAACGCCAACCGAAGCATGAAGCCGTCGAGACTTGTCGGAGTGGCCTGGGTGCTCGCCTTGCCCTCGTTGAGGTCATCCGGGAAATCGACACTCTGGAAGAGTCGGAACCAAGTCGCGACACCGTAACCGGCATGGAAGGAGATCCGACGGACTTGCAGCGATCCTCCCAAGAAAAGTTCCGCGACGGGCACTGCTTGTTGGCGAGCCAACCAGACATCCGCATGAACGATTTGGTCGTCAAAATTGGATTCGCGCCACGACGTTTCCAAAAGCCCGACCACCGTACCGCCCCGAGCCTGGGCAAACAGTTGGAGGAAACGGCCGAGTCGCCATTCTGCCTCGGCTCCCACAAGAGGCCCCGCCCCAACAAATTTTTGTCCCGTTGCCACCCGGGCCAAATTCGCATCCCTTCCGTCGTACAACGTCGTCGACGCGTGGCCGACATCCGCGATGCGCACTCCGAAATGCGCCCGCAGCCGGGTTGTGCCCGTGTTCGCGAACTCGCTGCCAAACTCCAGGTCGTACAGGTCCCACGCCCAGCGTGCGAAGGAAGAGGCGACCTCGGCAGTTTCAATCAATCCAGGTCGAGTCAGAGTAGCGTAGAGGAGACCGCCGCTGGGAGCTACCACCAATTCCGTGTCGCGGCCACGAAAATAGGTGTAAGCACCACCGATGTCCCAGTTCCATCGTCCGGGCCGAACACGTCCCCCCACGCGGAATCCGCTGTGAAAATCGCTGGCCAGCGTGCGAAGTGTCCCCTCCGGCACACTGTCGGTGTTGTCATCGATCAGAACATACTCGGTTCCCGCACGTGATGCCCGAAAAAGGTGGTACTCGGAGTAAAGCACGATCACGCCAGCTGGCCTTGGTTCCGGAAGAGCATCGGGAAGCGCTTTCGGACGATCGTTTGAAAGACTATGATTCGTCGGATCGGGAAGCAATTGAGGCATCCCGGAGGGCGTTGCTTCCTGAACGGGCGCGGCAGGGGGCGGGTTCTCGTGGTCGGGTGCCGGACCGACCAGAACACTCAGAAGAACGGCAGCGTCGAAGATTCGAGTCATGACTCCCCTCAACCGGCGGCTGGCCCGTCGCATGAACGATGAGTGATAGCGGCTCCTGCTCTGATCCGCAAGACGTGATTCCCGTGGAGCGTTTCCCCGTGCGACCGGTTGACAAATCTCCCGATCTCGCGGAAATTTCATCGGATCGCGGCGGGTGAAATGTGGATCGACGAGCGAGACGTGAATTCCAGCTGTGGACGATGTGAAACGGCGCGGTATAGTCCCCTTTGACCCAGGCCATCCTGAGACAACGACAAGCATCATGAGCAACTACTGGATTGGCGTCGATCTGGGGGGGACCAAGATCCTTTCCGGTCTGTTCGACGATCAGTTTCGGCTGTTGGGCCGAGCCAAACAGGCCGTGAACGTCGCCGATGGTCCCGAAGGCGTTTTTCGGCAGATCGAAGCAACGGTTGACGAGCTTTTGTCACAGTCGCAGTTGGACCGTTCCGCCATTCGAGCGCTGGGGATCGGAATTCCCGGCCAGGTGGATCCACGCATCGGCCAGGTGCGATATGCTCCGAATCTTGAATGGCGAAATCTGGAGCTTGCCCGGGTCACTCCCGCGAGTTGGAGTTGGCCAGTCCATTTTGAAAACGACGTGCGGATGGGAACCTACGGCGAATTCACGCACGGCGCCGCGAAAGGGGCTCGACATGTCTTGGGAGTTTTTGTGGGTACGGGAGTCGGAGGCGGGATCATCATCAATGGGGAGCTTTATTCCGGATTCAATTTCAATGCCGGCGAGATCGGGCACATTATTATTCACTGGCGTCGGGGCACCCATCTTGAATCCATTGCCGGCCGACGGAGTCAGATGAAACGAGCGCAAAAACTGCTCGATGATGCTCCCAAGCGCGTCCGGCGGGCCTGGAAAAATGTGGATCCGACCCAAATCCGCAGCTCGCGATTGGCCGAACTTTACGCTCAGGATGATCCCATCGTGACCCGACTCGCGGACGATGCGGCCCGCGCTCTCGGAGCCGTGATCGGAAGTATGGTGAATTTTCTCAACCCGGAAGTGATTGTCGTCGGCGGCGGACTCGCCGGGGCCTTGGGTGATCCGTTCCTGGATCGGATTTGGGAAATCGCCCAACGTTATAT
>CAKZUU010000323.1 GCA_937922175.1 uncultured Gemmataceae bacterium | reverse complement strand
GTTGCGGTTGTTCGCGAAGTCTCCGGGAGAGCTGACCGGTCAGGCGCTGATCGACGAAGATTTCCTGCGAAGCGAAGGGGTGACGGATTTCAGCGGCTACGCTTGTGTGCCCGGCACGCACCCGCCGAGGATCGACTGGTCGACCGGGGTGAGCGTCGGGTAAGTTTGGCTTGAGACAGCAATGGGCCGGCGGGGACGAAGCATCAGGGGCGGGCGATCTGCCCGCCCCCGACCAAGCCAGTGGTGAGCTAAGCTCGGGAACCGAAGTACCAAGCGATAATGCCCGTGAGAACGGTTTCAAACGTTCGCAAGTCGAGGGGTGGATTCCGTTCCAGATTGGGATTGATGAACAAGACGATGATGACCTCCGCAAACAGGCCGAGCATGGCGAGTAGCGAGACCCAAGCCTGGAAGTCTTGGAAGACGGCCCAGTTTCGCCAGGGGCCTCGGCCGACCAGCCAGCCCACAAACAAACCTCCGAACAGAGCCACGGTTAAACTGGGCCATTGCGAGAGTTGCTCCGGTTGAGGAACGAGCCGGGAAAAAGGTGACTGGCGGTAGAGGTAAAATGACAGCGCCAGGGCCGCAACTGACCCGCCGATCAGCACGAAGCGAAAAACCCCGGTCGGCAAACCCCAAGGACCGGATTTAAACGGCTGACGATCCGACCGTCGAAATGCCACCAGGAAAAGCATCACCATTCCGGCGAGGAAATACATGAACAACGGGACAGGGATGCGCTTGTCGTCAGGCAGAAGGATGAACAGCCAGAACAGAGCGGCAATGAAAAGCGACATTGTCGCCCGCAAACTTCCTGCGGGTAATCGCAAGGGTTGTCGCTCGAAATCGCTGAAGGTCGGGGTGCGGGACATCGGGGCGTTCTCCTTGCTCGGATTGTTTGCGGGAATCGGCTCCGTCGTGAGAATACCTTGGGCTCTCCCAGGGTACAATGGACCTGAGCTCCTTTGCCAGTAGTTCGCTGGGGAATCCACGAGATTTTGTCTCAACGGGAAGGAAAGCTCAGGCATGCGAGGATGGGTCAGAATTCTCGTTTGTTGGGGCGGCATTTTGTGGCCAAAGATGGTCAGTGCGGAAGAGTCCGTCTCGTGGGCTTTTCGGCCCATGCATCGACCAGTGCTTCCGGCCGTTGGCCGCTCCTCCTGGCCGCGAAACCCGATCGACCGATTCATTTTAACGCGGTTGCAGGAAAAGCAGCTGCATCCTTCTCCGGAAGTGGATCGGCGCACCCTGATTCGCCGGCTTTATTTCGACTTGTTGGGGTTGCCGCCGGAACCAGATCGAGTTCGAGCGTTTGTCAACGACCCGCGGCCGGATGCATTCGAGCGACTGGTCGATGAGTTGCTCGCCTCGCCGGCCTACGGCGAACGCTGGGCGCGTCATTGGCTCGACGTTGTGCACTACGGCGAAACTCACGGGTATGACAAGGACCAACCGCGGCCCCATGCCTGGCCGTACCGCGATTACGTTATCCGCGCCTTCAATCAAGATAAACCCTACAGCCGTTTCGTGCAGGAGCAAATCGCGGGCGATGTCCTGTTCCCGAACACTCGTGATGGAATCGAGGCGCTGGGATTTATCGCGGCTGGCCCGTGGGATCTGATCGGGCATGCCGAAGTCCCGGAGAGCAAGATCGATGGCAAGATCGCTCGGCATTTGGATCGGGACGATATGGTGACGAACGCCTTGGGGACGTTCATGAGCTTGACGGTACAGTGTGCCGCCTGCCACGATCACAAATTTGATCCGATCACCCAACAGGATTACTACCGCTTGCAGGCCGTTTTTGCCGCTCTGGATCGCGCCGATCATGCCTACGATCTGGATGTTGAATTGGGCCATCGCCGCCAGCAGTTGCAGCGGGAACTGGCCGAAGCCCGGCAGAGGTGGACCCAAGTTCAGCACGAGGTGAATTCGCGCCGGGCCCCGCGACTCGATGTCTGGGGGCGTCAGGTGGAACAAGCGATCCTGCAACGGCTTTTCCCCGATTTGATCCAGCGGGAGCGACACTGTCGTGAGGAGGTAGCACGGTGGGAAAGCCGGTTAAAAGAATTGCCGCCGATGCAGACCGTGTATATCGGCAAGATTCATTTCGGACGGGGGGCATTCCGCGGCACGGGACCGGATGGTGGTCAGCCACGCCCCGTGCATGTCTTGAAACGGGGCGACGTCAGCAAGCCGGGCGAGCTGATCGGCCCGGGTGCCATCATGGTGATCTCGCGCCTCATGGGGGTGGCATTTGAATTCAGCGGTGGCGATGCGGAGCGACGTGCCTCTCTCGCTCGTTGGATCACTCATCCGGACAACCCGCTGACGTGGAGATGCATCGTCAATCGTGTCTGGCAATATCATTTCGGCCGTGGCCTCGTCGAAACCGCTAACGATTTCGGCCGAATGGGAACTCCTCCGTCGCACCCAGAACTTCTCGATTGGCTTGCCTTGGAGTTCCGTGACCGCGGTGGATCGCTCAAATGGTTACATCGGTTGATTGTCACCAGTGCCGTGTACCGCCAGAGTTCCCTGGTGCCCCCGCACCCCGAAGACGAGGAAAACGTCTGGCTGGGACGGATGAATCGGCGAAAACTGGAGGCAGAGGCCATCCGTGATACGGTTCTGTCGGTTTCAGGATTGCTTGATCGAAGGATGGGCGGACCAAGTTATCGAGACTTCGTCATCGAACGGCCGGAGCATTCACCCCACTACCAATACCATAAATCGGAACCATCGGACCCGGCGACACACCGGCGGACGATCTACCGTTTCATCGTGCGATCTCAGCCGCAGCCATTCCTCGCGGTGCTCGATTGTGCCGACCCCTCGTTGCGTGTGGATCGACGGAATTCCTCGCTCTCGCCGGTTCAATCGTTGGCTCTGTTGAACAACGGATTGATGCTGCACGCGGCGAAGACCTGGGCGAAGAGTCTCGAGACGGAATGGATCAACACCGCGGACCGTCGGTCGATCATCGCTGCCGCTTTTGAGACCGCTTTGAGCCGGACGCCTTCGGAATATGAAAAAACGATCCTCCACCGTTACGCGGAGCAGCACGGACTGGCGAATCTTTGCCGTCTGTTATTCAACCTGAACGAGTTCGTTTTCGTGGATTGACGACGGGAGTTTGCGCATGCGGCCGGCAGAGGCACTTTTGTCTCGACGAGAATGGCTGTGGCAAGTGGGAGGTGGTCTGGGAGGAATCGCCCTGGCCTCTCTGCTGAGTCGGGAGGGTTGGCTGGCGGCGGTACCGCATCATCGACCGAAAGCTCGGCGCGTCGTGCAACTGTTCATGGCCGGGGGGGCCAGTCACATCGATCTATTCGACGACAAGCCCGAATTGGTGAAGCGGCACGGCGAACCGTCCGATTTCGGCGAGCACGTGGAGGCGTTCCAGGACGGCTTGGGACCGTGGCTTCGACCAGCGTGGGACTTTCGTCCGTATGGTCAGTGTGGCAAGATGCTCGCCGAGCCGGTGAAGGCGTTGGGATCAGTGGTGGATGAGATCGCGTTTGTCCACAATGTGGTCGGGAAAACGGGGGTTCACAGCCAAGGCACACTGTTGCAAACAACGGGTTTTAACGTCCCGGGGTTTCCCAGCGTCGGTTCCTGGGTGAGTTATGGTCTGGGAAATTTGAACGACAACTTGCCGGCATTTGTCGTCTTACCCGATCACCGGGGGTTAGCGTCGAACGGAACGAAGAATTGGGACGCCGCCTTTCTGCCGGCACAACACAGCGGCGTCACGATGAATTTGGAGGCTGCCGAACCGATCCGCGATCTTCTCCCTCATCGCATTGGCCCGTTTGTCACGGCAGAGAGCGAGTCGGCCACCCATCGCCTGCTTGCCGAGTTGAATCTTCGACATGCCGCCGATCGACACGACCAACGCCTGGAGGCACGGATCCGAAGTTATGAGTTGGCGGCCCGGATGCAACTGGCGGCTCCCGAGGCGCTCGACATTTCCCGTGAGACAAAGGCAACGCTTCGACTTTACGGACTCGATCAACTTCCCTCATCATGGCCGAGCCAAATCAATGCGGCGGAGGAGGCTGCCTATTTCTCTCGCAAGTGTCTGGTGGCGCGGCGGCTATTGGAACGAGGTGTTCGTTTCGTGCAGATCTGGTCCGGCAACGACAACGGCTTTCCGCGACGAAATTGGGACTCTCACGAAGATGTGAAACGGGATCATGGCCCCTTGGCCGAAGGGATGGCTCGGGGCACAGCCGCCCTGATCCTCGACTTGAAGCAGCGCGGGATGCTCGAGGACACCGTCATCCTCTGGACAACCGAGTTCGGTCGAATGCCTTCTTCGCAAGGGGGCAAAGGCCGCGATCACAACCCGTATTGCTTCACGAATTGGCTGTGCGGCGGGGGGATCAAAGGCGGCATTACCTATGGACCCAGCGACGTCTGGGGGTACAAACCGCTGGATCGCGACCGACCGACTCAGGTCTACGACATCCACGCCACCTTGTTGCACCTGCTCGGGATCGATCACACTCGCTTGACCGTGCGGCACGACGGGATCGACCGCCGATTGACGGACGTTCATGGTCACGTCATCCAGGAGCTACTGGCTTAGTCGGCCGCTCACGCTCTCGTCCGACGGGGAAAGCTCGTCGTCAAATCTGCTGAAGGTGCGCTAATAGTCGCGGCAGCCCGAGATGCAGCCAAGGCGCGAACTGATGAGGCTGATGGCGTAGCAGCGACGTGAGTTCGTCCAGCGCGACCCAACGCCAGGCGGTGACTTCCAGAGGGTTGGGAGAGGGTGAGCGGTCGAATGTCCCGTGGAGCAACAGGTCGTACTCGTGTTCCACACCGCGGCCAGACGGCTCCTCAGCGCGATACACGAAGCCCGGTCCTTGCGTCAGGGGGGTGTCGATACCCAGTTCTTCGAGGAGTCGGCGTCGGCCGGCGGAGATTGCGTCTTCGCCCCACTGCGGATGACTGCAACAGGTGTTGGCCCAGATCCCCGGCCAGAGCGGCTTGGACGGGCTTCGCTGTTGGATCAACAACGAACGACGGTTGGGCGAAAACAGATAGATCGAGAACGCCAGGTGCAGTTCGCCGGGGTGTCGGTGTGCTTGGTTAATGTCGCAGGTGCGAAGGGGTTGGCCTCCCTCATCGCACAGGACGACGTGTCGTGATGAAGTCGGCGTGAAGCCTCGCGGAGGATCGGCAGTGTGCATACCCTATTACTAGTCTCGGGAATTGGCTCGAGTCAGATGGTGAGCCGAAATGTTCCCGTCTCGACGTATTGGATGCCGTTGCGAATGGGCACGGGATCGAGTTTTCTGACGATTTTCAGCGTGCCACTCTCTCGGACACCGCGGAAATCACCCGTGCCGCCAATGACCCGGTAGCGGAAGTGTTCGGGCAAGGGTGAAAGGCGTGTCTGTTCAGGTCCGCTCAGTTCCAGCCTCAAACTGCCACGTCTGTTGGAGATCAAGACTTCGCCGCGAGCGTTTCCCTTTGCTTTGAAGCCGACGCTGTAGACATGGGCATACATGTGGACGACGCCCAGCTCGCCGATCTTCGCGCTCCCGCTGAAATGGAAACCCGAGGGCGTGTCCACGATCTTCAACGTGCTTGTGTAATTTCCTTGCACCGTACCCGTGAGCATCGAGCGGACCGAGTTTCCGGTGCCGGACGGGGTCGACGAAGGGGGATCCGTATTCGTGCTCGGGGTTTGACTTTGGGTCGGCGTCGGGGTTGTTGCAGGCGGAGTCGGGGATGTTGAAGGTGTTGTGGGTACCGATGAGGACGATGAAGTCCCGGGTTGGTTCGCGTTGATAGGATTCGCGGTGGTCGCGGTGCCGGGGCTTGGCGTCGGCGTTGCCAAGGGCGGTGTCGGTGCCGTTACCACCGGTGGCCTGACCGGGTTGGCTGCTGTCGGCACATACGAGACGAAAATGGGAAAGCGAGGTAAAGCCGAATTCGGCGTGTCGCGACCTTCGAGACATTCAAGATGGAGTTGGGTCGTCGGGCGCATCGTTTCCGTCTCCTTGCCTCTTCGTGGATGACTGGACACACGCTCCCCCGGCGAATGGCGCCCGCCATACCAACTTCGTGGAACCATGCAAGAGGAAATCGCCAAATGTTGGCGATTTCTTTGCTCCGCCGAAGACTCGTCTTGATGAAAACGAACCGTGTGATTATCGCGTCGGCTCATGAACGGAGTGTTGATCTGTACCGCTGCCTGTTTCTTGACCGCCATTCCCCGACTGACCTGCGACCCCCCAGCGGTGAATTTGGGCAAACTTCGCAGTGGTCCCGCCATCTCGCATCGGTTCACTTTAATCAATCGGAGCGAGGCCGAGGTGCGGATTGTACATTTAAGGCCCAGCTGTGGTTGCCTCGCTTCGCGACTTTCCGGCAAGATCCTGAAGCCTGGCGATGCCATCGATCTGGTCGTCCAGGTCAACACAATCAGCCAACCCGAAGGGGTCAACCTCTGGACAACCACGGTGTTTTACCGCGTCGCCGGTCTCGACACGGATCATTCTCTCGACCTGCAAATTCGGGCAGAGCTGACACGAGAGGTGGCGATCCAACCGGCCACCGTGAGTCTGTCAGGAAAACCCGGTTTAGCCCATGCTGTGCAGTTGATTGACCGTCGGACATCGCCCATGGAAATTCTCAATGTGAACCCGTCGTCGTCTCGACTGAAAGTCCGTGACGAGGGGAGTTGGCAACGTGCAGAGGCTGAGTGGGTGCGGACCTTTCACTTGCGAATGTCAGCCGATTGCCCTCCTGGACGCCATGACGATTTCATCCAGATCGTTGCCCGCGATCCGGACTACCGCGACGTTCGCATCCCCGTGACGCTAAACCGAACCGATCGGCAACGGGTTGTCGCTTCGCCGCCCGAAGTTTTATGGACGGCGAGACACAACGAATTTCGCGTCATTTTGCACGACCGTGACGATCAACCGATTGAGATCGAGGGGATCTGGAGCGATGACCCTGCGATCATGGCACGGTATCCATCGGTGGCTCAGCGTCGCCCGACGATCCAGTTGGGGCGGTTGTCGGATCAACAGCCACGGCCGTGGAGTCTGATTCGTGTGCAGTTGCGTCAGCCAGAGCGCAAGACGTTGGTCATTCCAATTACCATCGTGTCGGAGGACAATTTCTCGGGATCCGCGCCACGTGGCGGAGAGTAAAGAGACGACCCGGTATGTGAACGCTTGTGGATCGCTGCCGGGAAGTGGCGCTCGGCAGAAGGCGGTCCGTCGACGTGTTGGGGCTTCTGGGAAGTGAGGTTTCGGCGATGGGGTGTGGTCGGGACATCCGCAGGGGGCTGCTCTGGGTGTTCAGCGTATTGCCGGGGTGCGCCCACATGACCCACACAGAGCGTGGGGCCTTGGCGGGCGGCGGTTTGGGCGCCGTCGCCGGAGCCATGATCGACCACCGGGACCCGGTGCGGGGGGCGGCCATCGGTGGGTTGGCGGGAACTGCCCTGGGTGCGGCCGCTGGAAATGTGGCCGACGAGCACGAACGTCAGGTCGAGGCCGCGGTCGCCAAGGCCGCTCCGGTTTCGCCGCTCTCGCTCGAAGATATTGCGGATCTCTCCCGCCGAGGCGTCGGCGATGACGTCATCCGCACGCAAATTCGTCAAAGCGGCGTTCGCTTCTATCTAAGTCCCTCACAAATCGCCTGGTTGCATGACCAGGGTGTCAGTGATCGGGTGATCGAAGAGATGCAACGGACGGCCTCCGGTCCCGTGCGCACTCATGTCCAACACATTTACGAGCCGGTCTATGTCGTGCCGCCTTTGTGTCGCCCCGCACCGATCTACCGGTTCGGTCCGTCGGTTGGTTTTGGCTTCAGTCTTTGGCGTTGAAGGGCTGGTCCCCACGCTCTCGCTATTCGTGCGACCCTAGTTTCGGCGCAGCGAACTCTTCGGTTTGACGGCGCTCGCTCCTTTCACGTCAGGGCGCCGGAGTGTATAGTTGGAAATAAGGAGGGGACCAAACTCACGAGCCGGAGAATCGATGATGATCTGCGGTCGCGTCCATTTGTGGGCCCATTTGCTGGCCGCCCTCGTTTTCCTCCCGATCCTGCCGACTCCGGTGCGGGCCCAAGAAAACGTCTATCGCCGTTGCGTCCGTTCCACGGTGTGGATTATTCAGCCCGTGGGCAATAATCGGCTGCGATCTGGTAGTGGAACGCTCATCGATGCCAGCAAGCGGTTGGTGCTCACAAATTACCACGTGGTCCCCGAGGCGGCCGACGTACTGGTCGTTTTCCCGTCGGTTGATAAGCGCGGCAACGTCATTCAAGATCGCGAACACTACACGCAGTTGTTGCGAACTCGGGAGGGAGTGATCGCGGGCAAGGTGCTCGTTCGAGAGCCGAGCAAAGATTTGGCAGTGATCCAGCTGGCGTCGGTTCCTAAAGGGGTCGCGGCGATTCCGTTGGCTCCTGAAACGCCGTCCCCTGGGGATCAGGTTCACTCGATTGGCAGTCCGGGGTTGAGTGCCGGTTTGTTCAACTACACGGACGGTCGCGTCAAAGCCGTCGCCCGGAAACGTTATCGGACCGGTGCGAACCCGAACGATCCGAACGGCTTCGAGATCGACGCTCGAATCATCGAAACCAGTTCCTCGACCAATCAGGGTGACAGCGGTGGTCCGCTGTTAAACAATCGCGGCGAGCTCGTGGGGGTCACGCAAGGGATTCTCGTCGGAGGTGAGGCAGTCCGGTCGATCAGCTATTTCATCGAGGTGGGCGAGGTTCGCGCATTGCTTAAGGCCCACAAGCTCCATCTGACACCTGTTGTTGCCTCCGCCTCCGTGTCGAACTCGGGTGGCGATTCGCCCAGCGCGGTGAAGGTGACGAAGACTCCCTCCGCGCAACAGCGGGAGGACGAAGCCGCTGCTCGACTCAATGGGGCACGGTCATTTCTGCCGTCCAACAAGCAGCAGGCGAAGAAACTGCTCGAAGATTTGATCGAACGTTACCCGCACACCCACGCCGCCGCGACGGCCCGGCAGCTGCTGGAAAAATTAAAAGACAAGGGCAGCAATGAACGGTGATAACTCGCTGGCGGTTTTTATTGATTTTGAGAATCTTGCGTTGGGGTTCCAGAACCGCCGCGACCGATTCGACATCGAACGTGTGCTCGAGCGGCTCGTCGAGAAAGGGAAAATCGTCGTCAAGAAGGCGTATTGCGATTGGAGCCGCTTCCCGCAGTACACCGGACCTCTGCACGAAGCGGCCATTGAGTTGATCGAAATTCCTCGGCGAAGCCAGACCGGAAAAAACTCCGCAGATATCCGCCTGGTGGTTGACGCGATCGACTTAGCGTACTCCAAAGAGCACATCAACACGTTCGTTATTGTCTCAGGCGACAGCGATTTTTCGCCGCTGGTCTCCAAGCTGAAGGAACTCGGCAAGCACGTCATCGGCTTGGGGATGCAGGAATCGACCTCCGATTTGCTCCGCGACAATTGCGATGAGTTCATTTATTATGAAGACTTGGGCAAGGCACCCGCACTGACACCGCTGATTGATCAGAACGTCCCGGAAACGAAGCGAAAAGCCTTCGAGCTACTTCTCGAGTCACTCTTGGCATTGCGTCGGGAAAACAAAGAGGTGCTCTGGTCGTCGATGATCAAAGACACAATGAAGAGGAAGAAGCCGTCGTTCAACGAATCGTATCATGGCTATCGAACCTTTAGCGAGTTGTTGCAAGATGCGCAGCGTTTGGGATTGTTGGAGTTGGAGACGGACCCACGAAGCCGGACCTTTGTGGTGACGCGATTTGGCGCCGAACTGAAGGAGAAACCTCCGCCGAATCGTGAGGAGGCGGGGCGAGGGGAACGCCGACGCCGTTCTGGGGACGCGAGCGACCGAACGCGAGGCAAGAGCCGATCGACCGAGCGCGGCGGAGTACCGTCGGTCCAGGAACCGTCGGAGCAGGCGGTAGCATCAACCCCTTCGGCAATGCCCGCACCCGAGAAAACAGCGGTCTGGACGGCTGCTGCCGAATTGGGTTTAGAAGTTGAGTCTCCTATCGCCAACAATCCGTTGTGAGGGACGTTCCGTCTTTTGTACGGGGGGAAAGTCTGCTCGGTGGGAAGGCTGGCGAAATTCGGTTTGCTTCACCCCCCGATCGTCACGTATGATATTGGGTTATAGCGGTCCACGTCGAATGGACGCTCGGCTTAACTCCTATCCTGGAGTGTCTCCCGATGGGTTCTTCATTCAAGCAACAGTGCCCCAGTTGCGAGGCCTGGGTAGCCATTAAGGATGCCAGCCTCGTCGGCAAGAAAATCGAATGCCCGAAATGCAAGTATCGTTTCTTGGTGAACGAACCGGAAGACGCTGGGAGCGAGCCGAAGACCGCCGGGAAAAAGGCGACTGGGAAGGACGCACCGGCTAAAGCCAAAGCCGCGAAAGCGGAAAAGGCGAAAGGGAACGCCGAGGGGAAGAAAGCAGCGAAGAAGGGTGAAAAGAAAGGCAGCAATCAGACACTGATCATCGCCGGGTCGGCCATTGGCGTGGTCGCGGTCATCGTTTTAATAGTGGTCGGCATCCTCGTGATGGGCGGCGGGGACAGCTCCAGCAGCTCGTCCGGGACTCAGACGGCCAGCCGACCTTCTGCCCCAGCGTCTGGAGCGGCCGGGCAAATGAGGCCCATCCCGGGCCAGGACAGTTCGACCCCAGGCTCGTCGCAACCCAACGAAGGGAACGCTCCACCCAGTGGAGAATCCAAAGTCGCTCCCGACCCGAGTTTGGCCAAGGCGACGAATCTTCTCCCCAATGACACTCAAGTCGTTTACTCGCTCAATGTTCCTCGCTTCTTGGCGTCCCCGATCGGTAATGCCGCATTTCGCAGTGCCAGCGGCTATCAACTGTCGATGTTCCGCGATGGATTAGGACTACCATTGGAACAGATTCAGCAATTTGTCCGCGCCGAAAACTTGAAGCACAAATGGGTCTTCAACGTTGTCCAGATGTCGCCGACGCACCAATTGCAGGTCGAAACCCTGAAAGAGAAACTTGGGTCGCAACCGGGGGCGAAGAGTCCGATCAAGGGACACGAGTATTTTCTCGTGAAGCCGAATGAGGTTATGGACAGTCTCAGCGGCATCGGTTGGACGAGCATCTTTAATCTGAGCCAAGATCCGCCCCAGGTAAGTGGGGCTCCCCTGGCCTGGCACCGGTTTAACGACCAAATTCTCGTGATCACCGATGTGCCGCGTATGGAGGAGTTCCTCAATGCGAACCGCCAACCAGCGATACTGACGCAGCCGACAGAAGGTGGAGGCAGCCCCCCACCGATGGCGGCCGGA
Source organism: uncultured Gemmataceae bacterium (assembly GCA_937922175.1). Lineage (GTDB taxonomy): Bacteria > Planctomycetota > Planctomycetia > Gemmatales > Gemmataceae > CAKZUU01. The sequence goes on along the minus strand of CAKZUU010000323.1, from coordinate 5,796 downwards.
CCTGGACCGGGCAGTCCCGATGTTGTCGCGGGTGGTCCTGGTGGATCGGCGATTGGAGTTCCCGGCTTTGCCGGCGGACCGGGAGGTCCCGGTGGTCCAGGTGGAATGCCGGCACCGCCGGGAGGTCCGGGCAATATTCCCTTGCCAACAGGTGGCCCGGCAGCGGCAACAGGCGGCGGTGGAGGCATCCCTCTGCCGCAGTTCGGCCCCGCAGCTGCCACAGGCGGTGGCAGCGCACCCGGTCCCGGAACCCCCCCGATGCAGGCTCCTCCGCCTCAATCGAATAACCCCGCGCCAGCTGAGGTTTACACCGATCGCGCCACCTATTTGACGGTGCCCCAAGATCTGAAGCGTATCCTAGACCGCGTCGAGGAGGCTCGTCAGCCCGTCATCTTCAGCTGCGCTGGGATCGATCTGGAGTCGGTCAGCGGCAAAATGGTGGAGGCCATCCGCACCGTCACGACCTTAGGGGCATTCATCCCGCTCCCCACGGTGACCGCAGCGGGTCTTGCCTTGCATTCGTTCTCGGAAGTCGATGGCGCCCTAAGGGTGGTCGGCTTGGCCGGGATTGAACTGAAACAGGAGCAAGACGCCCGATCACTGGATGACAAGCTCCACCGCGACGTCCTCGACCGTGCTGCCAGGATGTTGGGCAAATGGATGAACACCGTGTTTAGCACGAGCGGGAGTGGCATGCCGAATGTCGGAAGCGGGCGTGGGAGCGTGGCGAGCACTTCCCCCGGTGCGGGACAAGGGCCAGGGGGATTCGGCCCGATGATGGGCATGGGAGGGCCGATGGGCGGCTATGGCGGCGATCCCCGCATGATGATGGGTGGCGGCATGATGAACCGGCCGGGCGCTGGTGGTTTCAGTGCGCCGACCGGGGCCGGCCCGATGATGGGCGGACCCATGGGGGGCTACGCCGGTGATCCCCGCATGATGATGGGTGGTGGTCGCCCCAATGCTCCGGCTCCGGGTGCGGCGAGAAGTGGACCGGCCCCGGGTGCCGCGCTGGGTCCAGGAGGCGGCGACGACGGCGGCGATGTCGCCACGGGTGGGCCTGGCGGGGGGAATGCGGCCGGTGCCCCGCGGATCGGCGGCTTCGGCGGAGCCGGGTCGGCCGGTGGCTCGGCCGAAGATGAAGCCGCTCCCTCGTACTTGCGTTCCTGGAGCGTCGGGAAAGTCGTCCTCATCGGTTTTGATGCCGAAGTGCTTCCCGACACCGATCAGAAGATCCGCCGCGAGGTCGAGCAAATCTCCATGCGATTGCGCGGAACGACGGAAGTGGCCGCCATGATGAAGCCACGCTGGCACCAATTGGCGCAGACGGCTGTTCAAATCCGCGGGCAGAACCGCATTCTCATTGGCACATTCCCCACGGAGGACTCGCAATCGGGCGCGGTTTTCGTTCGTCGTCCCCCGCATACTCGAGTTAGTTGGATGGCCGAATTGTTGCCTTTCTTGGGCAAAGCGGAAATCCGGGCCAATATCGACACGAAGAAGCCCTGGCGCGATCCCCAGAATCTGGCCGTGGCAACCAATTGGGTGCCCGAGCTTCTGAATCCGTTGAATCCTCGATCGTCTTGGGTCGCTCGTCTACCGAGTTTGCCCGACTATACATTGGGCGCGACTCATTATGTGGGGTTGGCGGGTATCGGCCTCGATGCCGCTGACCTTCCCAACTCTCCAAATTTCCGCAATCGTCTGGGACTGTTCGGCTACGATCGCCCGACAAATTTGGATGACGTGTCTGATGGTCTCTCCTCAACGATCTACATGATCTCCGTGCCGCCCAGCGTGCCTCGACCCTGGATCGCCGGTGGTGGCGCGACCATTCAAGGCGTTCCGGAGACGAACAGTCTCGCTCCCTTCGTGTCCGATCACGGAGGAGGAAAGCTGGGGGCGTATGTGCTGATGGCCGACGGAAGTGTGCGCTTCCTGCGGCATGACACGGCCGATGCTGTCTTCAAAGCGTTGGTGACCAAGGCGGCTGGTGATGATCCCGGCACGTTGGACAGTGTCGCTCCGATCGAGCCTCCCTCGGCGAATGTGAAACCGACCCCACCGCCCGCAGGCGCGGCATTGGCTCCGCCGAAAAACGACTCGAAGGGGAATTGACCGTCTAGCCGAAATGGGCGAGAGACGCCATCGGCAGTTGCGACCGGGGCAGGGGAATTTTTCCCCCTGCCCCGTTTTTATTGAACCGGTGCTTGTGAGTTCATCGGGCGAGAAGACGTTCTCGAGACGAGACCGAGGGAGTGTATCCCTTTATTTTTTACTTTCGCCACGCATCGGGGAGATTTGGAAGAGTATCGCGTAGGATTTCGCGGATAGCTCGTCGATCTCGGCCAATCAAATGAGAAAACTCCGCGGAACGATCTTTCCCGGAGAGCACGTCATGTAGCCGCTGAAGAACATAATCTTTGACTGGTTTGGGCAATTGCTGGAAAGCCTCGGTGTACACCAGGTAGCTGCACGGGTATTTGAATAAACGGGTGTGAAGGTCGAATTGTCGGAGACTGCGTCCCTGGCGATCAAAGGGGCCGCGTCGAGCGAATTCTTCAGCAAAGCCTGAGGTACCGTGTAACTCGCCGCGCAACTCTGCCTCACCACTGAAAAGAAGGTATCGCACCAACGGTTCACCGACGCTCCGGATTCGAGACTGGGTGCTTTCCCACATCTCGTGCTCAGGTCGGCCCAAGGCTTTGTTCAGCTCGGCGTTGTCGTACATGGCTCGGCGGGTTTCGAGGGCCGCCCGCGCCAACAAGTTGTGCCCTTGGGCTTGGTGTTCCAGTACCATCAACGCGACCACGTCGCTATGGGGCGTCAAGTAATGGGCCGTCCGGAAATAACGGGACAAGTCATCCGTTTGAATCTCCTCGATCGGACGCCGCTCGTCGAATCGCGGTCTGCCTTCAAACGTACGGTTGCCTAAATGAGTTTGTCCGCCCGTCGATCCGCTGACGTACCAGCCACCCCAGCGCTCCGAGAGCGGCGACGTTTGATCGATCCGCTTCGATCCCGCACCGAGGATCGGCTCCCCCGACGAATCCGGGTAGACCGATCGCAAAATATGGCCGGGGATTCCATGATTGTGCGACGAAGCATGGCAAATCAGACAAGCATCGCCTTGCCGCGTGAAAACCGCTTTCTCCGCCGTTTGATCGACCGTGTAGAAGACGGTTCCTAAATCGCGGTCGGCAACTGCCACCTCGAGAACATCGCCGTTCTGGCAAAATCCGACGTATACATCGTCGTTGAAGTAAATGGCCCGCGGTGCTCGAGGTCCGATTCGTTGTCGCTGTAAGCTCGTCTTGGAAAACACCAGGGTCTGCGACGATTCCGGCACGCCCAACTCCCGGAGGACGGAACGCAGATACCCAAAACGCGGCTCGCGAATGAGGTTGATCTCTCCGCTGGTTAAGCGCGCGATCAAACGCGAGACTCGATTGTCGTCGGTAGTCCGGCTGTAATGGATCGGAGGCCCTTCGATGTCGCTGGCAAAAGTCCACGGCCCCACCAGACCGCCCAATACGATCAGCAGCGGTCGCATCATTGTTACATCACCTGAGCGGAGTGAACAAAAATCTTCGACGGCGGGAAATCAGATATCTATGTCCTTTTATATCCGCAAGTCGGCCCGCATGCAAGACAGTAATTGATTTCCGACACTCGTGACGATTCAAAACTTCTTTGCTACGGTGATGGTGGCGGGGTGGTTGTCCTGTTGAGGCGGTCGTGATGTGGTGGATCGGTGGACCCTCGTCATCGGTGCGGTCGTCACGATTGGCCGTCGCGATCGCAGAACCATCGGCGGGCGAAAGCTGGAGCTTGGGCTGACAGACTCTTTCGTGAAAGTCCGAGGATGACGGGCGCATCATGCGACTGCTGATTACTGCGGGGAATGCGCAGGCACCCATCGACCGTGTTCGGTGTTTAACCAACGTCTTCACCGGTCGCACCGGAGCTCGCATCGCTGATGAGGCGGCGTGTCGCGGCCACCAAGTGACGTTGGCGACTTCGCAACCCGAGACGGCCGAGGCGATTCGGCCAGCGTCGCCGGTCGTTTCAGGGAACTGCGTGAACCTGCGAATTTTTCGAACTTTTGCCGAGCTGGAACAACTTCTACGCGAGGAAGTCGAGACGGGGAGTTACGATGCCATCATTCACTCCGCCGCCGTCACCGATTTTTTCGTGGCTGACGTCGTTGCGTGTGACTCGATGTTCTCAACTGTTCCGTACCCGCCCAGTCTGACGGCTCCTGATCGTTCGTGGCGACGCTTGAGTGTGGGTGTCGGCAAGATCAAAAGCGATGTCAGCGAGCTTTGGCTTCGCTTGCTGCCCACGCCCAAGCTGATTGACCAGATCCGCCGACCTTGGGGCTTCCGCGGGATTCTCGTCAAATTCAAATTGGAAGTCGGCCTCGGCGAGGATCAACTTCGTGCGGTCGCCATTGTCTCCTGCCGACAGTCCGATGCTGATTTGATAGTTGCAAACACGTTCGAGGGTCGCGAATCTGAGGCCTACTTGGGGAAACCCGATGGGGCATGGCAGCGGGTGACGCGGGCGGACCTTCCCATCACGCTGCTCCAAGCGATCGAGGATCTCCACGCTCGGATTCACCCAGTGACCTGATCGGCTCGCGTGTGCCCCCCGGCAGCCCGATTCTTGCCCACTGGGGAACTTCTAGAATGATGCCCGACGCCCATTTGTCTGAGAGCTCGAGGCTTGTTATGAATGTCACCTTGAAGTACTGCGCGGTCTGAAATTACGAGCCGAAAGCCGTTAGTCTGGCGGCCAAAGTCCTGACCACATTTAAGCAGCAGATCACCGGCATGCTCCTGATCCCTGCCGCCGGGGGATGTTTCGAGTTAAGTGTGGACGACGAACTCATTTACTCGAAATTGCAAACGGGGAAATTTCCCGATGAAGACGCCCTGATTCGGGCGATTGAACAACGCAGGGCGCGAGGGCTCAATTGATGGCCAGGCCCACGGGGGTCGCGGATTGCCTCAATTTGCGGTCGAGAGGGGATCTTGATCGACCGGTTTGGTCGGCGGGGACTCGGTTCGATCGAGTCCGAGCGCGGACAAGGCGATCAAGAAGACTGCGACCAAGAGAAAGAGTGCCCCCACGGGGACTAGGAGGATGCCAATCCAGGGGTCGGTTTCGTTGTGTCCCAGTCCGCCGAGGAAGAAGCCCAACGGCAGCAGGAGTCCGCCGTCGATGAGAAAAAACGAGACCAGACGGAGGCGTCCGGCGTTCCAGGTGCCCCAATGGGTGACTCCCCAAGCGAAGGCGATATGGACGAGGGAGAGCAGGGTGCCGTGAGCATGTGCCAAAGTCCACATCAGTCGCCGCATGCGGTATTCAGGATCCAAGTAGGCTCCCACCTTGAAGCCATGCAGCGCCTCCAGACCGATTCCCAAGGTGAGGAACAGGAGCAAACTCCACCATCCGACCAGGTGATGGCGCCAGGACGTCCGTCGGCGAAGTTCCGAAAGATCACTCATTAATGGTCACGTCCGGATCGCGGCGATCATGGAGGAGGCGACGAAGCACAGCATCATCGACACGGCCGTCCGCCGTCAATGGCAATCCGGGGCGGGGCGTCATGCGTCGTTGATCCGCGAGGCGACGCCACGGCTCCAATTGGCGACGGCGTTGTTCGGCCGTTGCCAACGGATCATAGACCGGGGGCAGAGGTTCGACGGACTGCAACGCCCGGTGGAGAAGGGTTCGCACCATGGGGTAGCGTTCTTCGGCAAGGAGATAGGTGAGAAAAGGGGTCATCCA
>CAKZUU010000322.1 GCA_937922175.1 uncultured Gemmataceae bacterium | reverse complement strand
AGTTCTCTCTCCGTTAAGGGCGAGGCAAAGGTGAAAAAACCGATCGTTCGCAAGGAATCGCTGGGGAAACGATGGCGGATCAAGGCGTGAAGGGCCAAGGCCACCCGTTTGGCCTGATGAAATTTGTCGTAACGAGCCATCGAGCCGCTCATATCCAGCAACAAAATCGTGGAGCAAGTCGTGTGGTATTCAGTTTCAAAGACAACGAAATCGTCTTCGGCTAGACGAACCGGGCAACCGCCTCCCTGACGAACGACCGCGTTTCGCAGAGTCTCGTGCCAGTTCAGATTTGATGGAGAGTCCCCATACTCGTACCGCCGGCTCTCGTCGTGCCGCAGGGAGCCTTCACCACGAAAGCCACTGTCATGCCGGCCTAACGCACCGCGAGAGTTCACCTGAAACAAATCAAACAATGCTCGATCTTGAAGGCGGCGCAGCCCCTTCGGTGACACCGCCAACCCACCTTCATCATCGCGCTCCATGTAGCCCGCACGAATTAACTTTTGCACGACGTCTTTCAAATCCGGGTCACTGTGATCGATTTGCCGCAGCAGGTACTCGCCGTGCTCCAAAAGCAATTCCATCATGCGGTCGAAAACCGTTTCGGCATCCAGTGGGGCGATCTGTTGCGTGCCGTCCCAACGAGAGTATTCGAATTCGGCCATGCGAACGATCTCGCTCTGAGCGACCATGAAGTCGGCACCGATTCTCGCAACCTCAATTAGTGCAATCCGACCCATTAGTTTGAGTTCGGAAGGCCTGGGTCGAGATGATGGTCGGAACCGCGGCCGCCTGGTGCGGTGAGCCCGAGTCGCCATTGGCCATGCGGCCGAAGCAGACCAGGGCGATGTCATCATTTTGGAATTGTCCCGAGGTGTAGCGTTGAAGTTCAGTAATCAGCGTCCGTCCCATCCCCTGCGGGGTCCGCTCGGCCGTCGGTCCTTTCGCCGCCGCGAGAATCACATGTTTTACTCGATCAAGACCGAAGGGGTTGTTCTGAACGTCGAGCGCATCGGTGACACCATCGGTGAAAACGAAAACGCAATCACCTGGCTGCATGACAAACCGATTCCATTGGTACTCTGCCCCTTCGAGCATCCCCAAAGGGAAACCCGACTGATCACGATCGATCCCGAACTCGATGGTGTTCGTCGCGGCCCGGTACACGAGGGGGGATTCGTGCCCGGCGCTGACGACGGTCACCATATTTGCCTGGGGATCGAGCAAGCACGCCGAGAGAGTCACAAAACGGTCCATCATCCCCGCATTGAGCAACTGGTCATTTAATCGACCGATGGCGCGATGCAATTCCGGATGCATGAGCAGGCAGTAACGTGCTTCGGCGCTCAATTTCGCCATCAGCAACGCTGCGGGCATCCCTTTCCCGGCGACATCGCCCAGCAGGATCACTTGCTGACGGCCATTGTCATGCGCGATAAAGTCGTAGTAATCCCCACCGACGCTTTTTGCTGCTTGGTAGAACGCATAAAAGGAGTAATTCGGGACCGTGGGGAGCGCCGCGGGTAAAAAGCTCCGCTGAACTTCCTTCGCGAGTTGCTCGTCCTTCTGTCGGACTGCCATCTCCACAGCGACTTTGTGCAGGCGAGCGTTTTCCAAGGCGATGGCGGCTTGGTTCGCCACAGCGACCAACAGGCTCAGATCATCTTGGGTGAACGTCTTCTGCCGATCCTGACTGTCCAACTGGATCAATCCGTAAGTCGTCCCTTCCTGGTTCATCAACGGAGCGCACATGACCGAGCGGATACGGAACTCGGCGATCGACGCTGACAACGACATCTGACCACCGGATTGCGCATCCTCAAATAACAGCGATTGGCCCGAGTCCAACACCCTCCGCACAATGGTCTTGCTGAACCGTGCAGTGGTTTCGGTGTTGGCACGACGGGTCTTGATGACCTTGGGGATCAGGACTTCTTGTCCGTCTCGCTCTTCACGGATGATGACGAAACACCGGTCGGCCTGCTTGAACACGTTAAAAAGAATTTCCGCGATCCGAGGCAGCAACGACTCTTCCTGGAGCATTTTGCTCAAGGTGCTGCTCACCTGCAACAAAGCACGGAGCCGATCCAGCGGCTGAGCCTCGAGGAGCTGCTGCTGATTCATCCGACCGACCGAGGCTTGCACCGTCGAGGGATTTGACTCCGCATCGTCGGCGAATTGCACATCCGTGGCATCTGCCACGTCGAGGGAAAAGGAAAAAAGAAAATCGCAGATCTTAATACGATCGTTATGCTTCAAGGGCGTTCGGCCACGCACCTCTTGGTTGTTTACCCAAGTCCCATTGCGGCTCTCGAGGTCCTCGATGTAATAGGCTTGATCGACACGTGAAATCTTCGCATGCTGCCGACTGACGGCGTTGTTCGGGATATGGATCTGGCACGACTTCGCATCTCGTCCGAGAATGAATTCGTCGCCGTCTAAACTGATGCGATGTCCAGCATTTAACCCTTTAAGAATCGTCAAAGAGGCCATGACGGAACCTCGACCCTCTCGTTTCCCGGCGTCGGCATTTACCCCTCTCGGCTCAATATGAAGCAATTCTACCGCCTGCTGGGTGAGACGTGCAAGGAATTCAGTGAATCCGTCGAAGAATCCCCGTCCCAACTTGTTCTCTTGCTCGGAAACCAGGTAAATTCTTCCAACGGGGAAACGAATCAAGGATCAGGTGAAACTCGGTCCCGCTTCGGCTGGTACACTCGGTAAAGCAACCCGTGAATGAAGATGCCGCACTGGTTTGCCGATGCCTTCGACGCGATCCTGCGGCGATGCGCGAGTTGGTGCAGCGATTCCAAAACGAGGTATTCGCCGTGGCCTACCGGGCCTTGGGACACCGTCAGGACGCCGAGGACGTTTGCCAAGACGTCTTCTTGCGGGTTTTTCGTAGTTTGCACCGCTGGGACTCAACGCGGCCTCTGCGGCCCTGGTTGTTGCGAATTGCCGTCAATTGTTGCCGGTCGTGCTTTCGGAAACGCTGTCGTCGGCCCGCGAGTCAGGAATCGCTCGACCAGATCGCCGCGGCCGCTCCGATCGCGAGCGAGTCAACCGAGCTCGTTCAAGAAATT
>CAKZUU010000321.1 GCA_937922175.1 uncultured Gemmataceae bacterium | reverse complement strand
GATCATCAGTGCGTTGAATCGCATTTGGGGGAAAGCGATTCAAACCGACGCGAAAGTGTCGCCGGCGAATTACGGCGGACCGTTGATCGACATCGAAGGTCGTGTCTTCGGCATTTTGATCCCGGCGAATCCCTTCGCGGATGGCGATACCGCGGGTGTGGAGTGGTACGACTCCGGCATCGGCTTCGCGATCCCCTTTGAAGATGTCCTCGCGGTCTTGCCACGTTTGAAAGAAGGCAAGGAGTTGCGCAAAGGAGTCCTGGGTATCACCGCCGCCGGTCGCGACCTCTACGGCACGCCAGCGACGGTCAACACTGTCGCACCGCAGAGTGCCGCCGCCAAGGCCGGTATTCAGCCCGGAGATGAAATCATCGAAATCAATGGCCAGGCCACACGGAATCAGGCGCAGGTTCAGCACGCCTTGGGACCGAAGTACGAAGGCGATGTCGTCTCGATCAAAATCCGTCGCGGCAGCGAAGAGAAACTCTTTGAGAACGTCGTCCTCACCGGGCCGCTGACCACACCGTCGCTTGCCTGGTTGGGAATTTTACCCAAACGCGACGATCCCGAATTGGGGCTGGAGATCCGTTACGTGTTTCCGCAATCGCCGGCGGAGGAAATGGGTCTCAAACCCGGTGACCGTCTCATGCAATTCGGTCCGGTCGCCGCTCCCGGAGCCAAAGATGCCCCCTTGGTGTCCTTCAGCGGCCGCGATCAATTGATGCAACTCCTGAGTACCCAGCCTCCGGGCCTCTCGCTGCGCGTCCAGGTGAAAAGGTCTGGCGAGGGCGAGAAAACGGAGATGCTGACCATTCGCTTACGGGAGATGGCCTCCGTCGTGCCGCCCGAGGTACCGTTGCCCTCGTCGGCGGGCAAGGCGCTGGAGCGACCCAAGGTTCCGCAACGCCCGCTGAACCTGCCGATGCCTGGCGATGCGCCGCCTCCGCCGAGGCAGCCACCCCGGCAGCCGGGGGAATCACCTCGACCGGGGGGCGGCCGTCCGACGCCTCCGACCTCTCCCGCGGTCGATTCGTCCCCTTCGCAACCTCCTGAGCGAAAAAACGTCGAGAAGGGACTGTTGCGACGCACAAACGAAGCACGCGACAAAGAGTACTGGCTCTTCGTTCCGGAAAACTACGACCCGCAAGTCTCGCATGGCCTGGTCATCTGGCTCCACGGGCGAGGTCCGGGGGGGCGGGATGCCGATGACCTTCGTGACATCTGGGAAAGCTTCTGCGAAAAGTATCACCTGATCCTTCTCGGTCCAAAGTCCGAGAACGAAACGGGTTGGGTCGCCAGCGAGAGCGAGTTCATCGCCGAGACAGCACGCAGCATCATGCGCGAATACACAATCGACCCGCAACGGGTCGTGGCGCATGGCATGGGGTTGGGTGGACAAATGGCCTTTTACCTCGCCTTTCATGCTCGCGATCTGATCCGCGGAGTTGCGACGACGTCAGCGGTGCTCGCCACGCAGCCCAAAGATCCGATCGCCCACCAGCGTTTGGCATTTTTTATCGTGGGCGGCACGAAAGACCCCAATTTGACCGACATTTCCCGTTCGGAGAAAATCCTGCGCGAGAAGCGATACCCCGTCGAGTATCGGGAGATCGAAATGGGTAAACAATACCTCGACTCGAAGACCCTGGCCGAATTGGTCCGCTGGATCGACAGTCTCGATCGGCTGTGAGGACACTCCGCCCCGACGGTCTCCTCCTCGTCAGGGCAGCCGACCGGTCTGTCGCAACCGATGCACGATCTCTTCGACCAACTCGCGGTCGGCACCGATGCTTTGGGCGAGCTGATCAATCGAAGCCCCTGGCCCTTGTTTCAAAATCGCTCGCTGCACCCGAAGATAGCCCGCCGCCGCTTCCTTACCTGCTTGTACTCCGGGTTGATGATAGGCGTTGATGCCGATGATCGAGGCGTAATAGCCGACGGCTCGCTCGAAGAGCGCGATCAATTCCCCCAAACTGTGCTCGTCGAGCTGCTCCAAGGTGATGCGAAACGAGGGCCGCCCCGCCTCGTGCAACGCGCGGGCTGTCCCTTCTTCAAAGGCCGCCAGGTAGTCGGCCGACGTCACACCTTCCTCGACTTCGATGTTCGCCGACCCGAATGACTTCGGTCGAAGGATCCGCACGAAGGCGACGAAGAAATCGGGCCGGCCGTCCCGCAGTTGCTGCACATAGGAGTGCTGATCGGTTGATCCCTTGTTGCCGAACACCGTCAACCCTTGGCCCTGTTTCCCCAGCGATTCCATGATGAGTTGCTGGAAATAGCTGCTTAATAAAGCCAGACGGTCGCTGTACGGCAGCATCACCATGTGCGTCAAGCCGCGACGCTCGATCAGGTGATGCCAGACCAGGGCGAGGCGCAGGGCGGGGTTGTCTCGCGGGGGACATTCGGGCGAGGTCTGTTCGTCCATGGCGGCGGCCCCGGCGAGCAGATCGCGCCAGCGGTAACCGAGCAACGCCATGGGCAACGTGCCGACCGGAGAGCAGATCGATGTTCGCCCGCCGACCCACTCCCAGATCGGAAAGCGGGCGAGCCAATTCGAGGTCTCCTGATCCATGCGACTGCCCGGCTGAGTGATGGCGACAGCGTGGTCGGCAAAGTTCAAACCCGCTTCGCGAAAAGCATGTTGAGCTACCATCATCCCATTGCGCGTCTCGGGTGTCCCGCCCGACTTCGAGATGACGATCGTCAACGTGTCCTGGAACCCGCCTTGAGAGCGAATGGCCCGAAGGATGCGATCGAAACCCTCGGGATCGGTGTTGTCGAAAACGAACAACGGTGGGGTCCGCTCCGGTTCGCGGAAGGCGTGATCGAGCAGTTGCGGACCCAATGCGGAGCCTCCGATGCCGATCAGCAAGAATTTGCGAAACCGTCCGCGGCACTGCTCGGCGAATCGATCCACTTGATCCATCGCCGATTCAATCTGTTGACGTTCGGGAACGGGCGCGAGGTGTGGCCGACGCAACCAGTAATGCCCGACGGCCCGGTTCTCATCGCGATTCACCTTTTCTCCCGCCTCGACTGCTCGCATTTCTCTCAGGGCCGTTGCCACTCGCGATTCGTGTTGCTCGTACAGGTTGCTGGGAAGGTCAAGTCGCCGCCAGTCGAGATTCGTCATATGCTGACCCCCATCCTCGTGTGGAGTAAAATGGCCGGGGTAGATTTTACGACGATCGTTCCCCGTCGGTCCTTTTCGACAACTCCAAAAAGGGCGGTGTGTCCCCTTTCGTCGCGGAGGCTGTCAACCGTGCGAAGAAAAGTCGAAGGCGTCTCCCTCCGGCGAGCACTCAAGTGGCTGATTTGCGGGGTGTTGCTCATTCTTGGCTCGCTGAGCGTCGCGTTTGCCGTCGGCTCATATGTCTGGGACCAA
>CAKZUU010000320.1 GCA_937922175.1 uncultured Gemmataceae bacterium | reverse complement strand
TCGGGGGGAGGGGCGTCGGCCAGCCTGGGTTACAGCGGGAATGATCGGTGTCCTGTTGGGCGTCTTGTTGCTCGGCAGCCGTTGGGCAATGGAATCGCGCTCGGATCGGGAGGGCACGGTGATCGCCGACGCAGTTGGACGACCTCGTGCCGTCAAGGCAGTCGTCGAAAGACAAGAGGGCTTGGCTGTCGGCGATGCCGCGCCTCATGGGGTGCCCGCCGACCGGCCGGCCGTCGGCATTCCAGAAGTAGGAATGTTCCAGCCGCCCGCGCCTCCTCTGGGCGCCAACGCCGCTCCGCAAGCCCGTCATTTCGCAGCAAATGCTCCGGGCATGGGGAAGGCGGGAGCCGAAGTAGCCGGTCCGCGAGAAAAAGCCGCCTTGGTCGCACTTCAGCCAGCGCAACGCGGGGCCCAACCTCATGATCGACTCGCGAGACCTGCTGATGACCGCAAAGCACCCGGTCTCGCCGGCGAGCACAGGCGAGCAGCACGAGAACGCCTGGCTGGGATCTTGCAGGCTGGTGGCGGCCCGAAAGCGATGCGGCGGCGGTTCATGCCGCCGGAACCAGGAAGAGCCGAGGCTGATCACGGAAATAACATCGGGCCAGGCGCGGCACTCCCGATGCGCGCCATTCCGATGCCTGCCTTGGAGGCGGTTCCTCCTTCACCCGACGATGCGATGCTCCTGTCGGTCCGACCTGAGCCCTTCATCGTTCGCGAGTACGCTCATATCCAACCGGAGTCACCCGTCGGCTTCCGGACAGATTTCACCGAAACCGTTTATTGGAATCCAGTCGCCGTCTTCGATCCGGATGGTCGAGCCACTGCTACGTTCCACCTCAGCGATTCGGTGACGTCGTTCCGTATCCTGGTCGCCGCCCACACTGTGGATGGGCGGTTGGGTCAAGCGGTGCACATCCTCGAAGCACGAAAGCCGTTCTCGGTGGAAACTCGACTACCGGCGGAAATGTCGAGTGTTGACCGAATCGATCTTCCCATCCAAATCCGCAACAATTCCGAAGGAGACCGAGCGGCAGTATTGAAAGTCAACACCGAGTCGTTCCGCGTCGGGGGGCAGAACGAGCCGGCGGAGCTGACCGATCGCCTCGTGTTGACTCCCAATCAGTCGGTTCGTCGGCTCCTCAGTTTGCAACCAACGGTCACGGAAGGAAGCGGGCTTGTCAGGGTGCACGGGTCGAGTGAACCTTTTGCCGCTGACACTCTCGAACGCCGCATCCGCATCGTGCCGGACGGCTTTCCTGTCGTGGAAAGTGTCAGTGATGTTTTTGCGGTCGGCGATGGGCCGAAGGTGGTGCATCGCGACTTCGAGGTTCCGGCAGACTACGTGCCAGGAACGCTTCGCATCGTGGCGAATCTTTATCCGTCGCCCTTGGCAGACCTGCAACAAGGCCTCGACGCGATGTTGCAAGAGCCACTCGGCTGTTTCGAGCAATCGTCGTCGGGCAATTATCCCAACACGCTGATCATGAGTTATCTGAGAGAGAAAGGAGTCAACAATCCCTCGCTGATGCAGCGTGCCGCGGGGTTGCTGGACCGTGGTTACGAGCGGTTGATTTCCTTCGAGTGTCTCAAACCGGGTGGAGGTCGTGAGGGTTACGAGTGGTTTGGGGGGGAAGCTCCGCCGCACGAGGCCCTGACGGCGTATGGCTTGCTCCAGTTCCATGACATGGCTCGGGTTTACCCCGTCGATGCGCAAATGCTGTCGCGAACCCGTGCCTACCTTCTGAGCCGACGCCGACCCGACGGTCGTTTCCAGCGAAACGAGCGTGCGCTCGATAGTTTTGGCCGGGCACCTCAGCATATTACCGACGCCTACATCATCTGGGCCCTATGCGCGACAGGCGACGAGGATTTGTCAACCAGCATCGACAAATTGCTCCAAGACCCCGCCGGACAGGACGACCCGTATTTCCTTTCGCTGATGGCCCATGCTCTCGCCCATCGAGGACAGATGGATCGAGCCGCTGATCTGCTTCGCAAGGTCAAACAGCGTCAAGCGGCAGACGGCGGCATCGACGGCGCTCAGACCAGCATCACCTCTTCGGGTGGTCACGATCTCCGAATCGAGACGACGGCCCTCGCGATCCTCGCCTGGCTGAGAGTCGATCGGCCCGCTGATTTCCACGAGCCGATCACTCGCGCTGTCCGGTGGATCACGCAACAGCGGAGCGGGTCGGGTGGGTTTGGATCGACCCAAGCGACCATCCTGGCACTGAAAGCTCTTCTAGAACACACGAAAACTTCCAAACGCCTCTCCGATGGCGGCGAATTAAAACTCTTCGCGGGCGACCGCCCCCTCGGTGAGGTCCGCTTCCTCGCTGATCGATCGGAGCCGGTGACTCTCGAGGTCAACACCGCGGAACAAGCTGTCAAATCGGGCAAAAATTCGCTTCGCCTCGAACTTCATTCCAAAGCGGCAGTGCCCTATTCGCTCGCTTGGTCCTACCATCGACGTTTGCCTCCCAGTTCGGACAAATGTCCGCTGCGATTGGCGACCTCTCTCGACCGCAGCGAAGTACAAGAGGGTGACGGCGTCCGCTTGCGCGCTCGCGTGCAAAACGTCAGTGGCAAAGGTCTGCCCATGACAGTCGCCATCTTGGGCATCCCCGCCGGGCTACGCGTTCCCGAGGACATGAAACAACTGCGCGAAATGGCTCGACTACGACGCGGTGAGGGCGAC
>CAKZUU010000319.1 GCA_937922175.1 uncultured Gemmataceae bacterium | reverse complement strand
AAGTAGCCTTTGCCCCACCGGTGGATGCCATAGGTCTCAAGGGCATCATGAATCTTCCACTGTTCTTCCATCAGTCCGTGGGTCCTCGCCTGTCGGGGAAACCGAGCATGGCCGCGCCGTCATCGGTTGACACGATTATGTTGTATACGCGACGCTGTCAAGAAAAGCGCGATCATCTCGTTCGGTGAAAAAGCCCGTTCGGAATTGGCTGGATCGATGGGAGGCTGATCGATCCGCGAAATGTTTCAATCGCTCTTGTCAAAGACATTCGACCGTTTTTGAGAGGAGCGAGCAGTGGTCGGCGGAAGCGACGAAATCATTCTGGCGTTGCACAAAGAATGCCGCCGTGAATCCCAAAATCTCCGTGATTTATCGATTCCCTCGACATGTTCCAATTGGGCTTGTCAAGAGGGCGCCGAGATTCGCATAATGTGGGGTCGCTGGCCCTGGAGCATGGAGGTTCCCATGAATGGCACGCATCATGATCGTCGGGACGGTCGTTTGGTGGACGAAAAGAATGCCCAACTCGTGGTCGGTGTGTTGGGGTTCTTGATTCGCTTGGCGGGTCCGTATTCCAGCATCGGTGTCATTCTGCAACAAGCTCGCAGCGAGATTGTCAGTCTACTGCGAAGTCAGCACCAAAACATGTCGGAGTTGCGAGCCGCGGCGTGACCTGGTCCTGTCGGTGCGGAGCCGCGAATCGGCGGTTGGCCCGATCACCCCAGACGGCCCAAGAGATGGGGCTCGGCAAGTGGGCGAATTCCCCATCTGTGTCGTTGGAAAGTAAAGGCGAAGGGTGGGGCAAGTCATTCCCGAGTCGGTCCGGAACCGAATATGATGGCGGGGGGAGGACGTCCGAGACCGAGACAAAGAAATGGGCGAGGGCAGGTTGCCGCTGCGTGAGCGGCTGTTGCATGTGCATTTGCTGCCGCAGTTGGTGCCGCAGGGGGCGCTGGCGGGAGCGACGGCCGTCGTCATCGATGTTTTGCGCGCGACGACGACCATCGTGTATGCTCTAGCGGCGGGGTGTTCGTCGGTGCGACCGGTCTTGGAAATCGAAGAGGCCCATCAGACCGCAGATCGGATGTCGGCCGGGTCTGTGATTTTGGCTGGAGAGCGAGGTGGATTGCCGATTCCCGGCTTTGACCGAGGGAATTCTCCGCTGGAATTCACCGCCTCGTCGTGTCGGGGTTGTTGCGTGGTCATGACGACGACGAATGGCACTCGGGCGCTACTCCGGGCGGCCGAGGCCGATCGAGTGCTGGCGGCGGCGTTTGTCAATTTCTCTGCCGTCTGCGAGCAACTCGTGCACGATGACCGCCCTTTGCACCTCATTTGCGCGGGGAGCGACGGTCAGCCCAGCCTCGAGGACTCCCTGTTGGCAGGAGCATTGATCGAGGTCCTCTGCGATTTCTTTGAACTTCAACTCAATGACTCGGCGCGTCTGGCTTGGGATTGTTTTGAGAATCACGGGCTTGTCTTGCCGAGCGTCTTGGAGCTAGGACGTGGCGGACAGAACCTGAGGCAACTCGGTTTCGATGCGGACATCTCCGCCGCCGCGGAAATCGATACATTTGCCGTCGTGCCGGAGCTACGTCGCGATCCGATTCGACTGGAAATCGGCGCGGCGGGTGTGGTGCGGAGTTATTGGCCCCGGTAGCTTCCCGGAGGCGGCTCGAAACTCTTCGCTCCGACGATGGGATTTGGTTCGCCTTGACCCTCGAGGATGACCCATGGGCGTGGACATGGATAAGTTGGTCTCGCTTTGCAAACGACGCGGATTCATCTTCCAATCGAGTGAGATTTACGGCGGCATCAATGGATTCTGGGATTACGGTCCGCTCGGCGTCGAACTGAAGAAAAACATCAAAGACGCCTGGTGGCATGACATGGTCCGCGGGCACGATGAAATGACGGTCTACCCTGGGGCCCCCAGCAGCTATGAAATGACGGGCTTGGATTGCGCCATCATCATGCATCCCCAGGTATGGAAGTGTTCCGGGCATTACGACCTGTTCCACGATTACATGGTTGATTGTCGAGAGACAAAAAAGCGGTATCGACATGACCAGGTGAACGGTCGCTGGGTCGAGGCCAAGGGGCAACGGATCTTCATCGCCGTGCAGTCGGATGGAGCCGAGGCCGAAGCGGAAACGCTCCAGCGAGCGAAGAAATATTTTGGCTTGCGCGACAAGAATTTGGATGAGTTGCGATGGGATGGCCCGGTCATTTGTCTGACGCAGGTGGGAGATTTCAGCCGGGTGTTGGCACCCGAGGCGAGAGAGGTCGGCACGTTGTTGCCCCCAAGGGAATTCAACCTGATGTTCAAGACCTATGTGGGAGCATTGAGCGGCGAGGAGGGAGCCGCCTTTCTTCGCCCGGAAACCGCGCAAGGGATCTTCGTGAATTTCAAAAATGTCTGCGACAGTTCTCGCGTTCGGATTCCGTTTGGCATTGCGCAAATCGGGAAAAGTTTTCGCAACGAGATCACGCCGAAACAATTTACCTTCCGTTCCCGCGAATTCGAGCAGATGGAGATTGAATTTTTCTGCCACCCGAGTACGTCGCTCGAGTGGTATCGCTATTGGCGCGATCGACGCTACCGCTGGTACGTCGAGTTGGGCTTGTCCAGCGACAAGTTGCGGCTGCGAGAACACGAAACCGCGGAGTTGGCACACTATTCCGTAGGCACTGCCGACATCGAATACGCTTTCCCCTTCCTGCCGCCGGGGAAATTCGGAGAGTTGGAGGGGGTTGCCCATCGAGCGGATTTCGACTTGCGCAGTCACATGGAAGGAAAGCTCATCAAACAGGGTGACCAGTTGGTCCTTGAATTGGGACCTGACGGAAAGGCGAAGCACAAAGGCAGCGGCAAGGACTTAAGCTACTTTGACGAGGCGACCCGAGAGCGATATATCCCGCATGTGATTGAGCCGTCGGCAGGTGCCGATCGGGCCGCCTTGGCGTTTCTTTGCGAGGCCTACGATGAGGACACCGCACCGGATGAGCACGGCAAGCCTCAGTCGCGCACCGTGATGCGGTTCCATCCCCGGTTGGCACCGATCAAAGCCGCTGTGCTGCCTCTGGTCAACAAAGATGGCATGCCCGAGCGAGCGTTGAGCTTGTATCGGCAACTGAAACCGGAGTTCGCCGTCTTCTACGACGATAAAGGAGC
>CAKZUU010000318.1 GCA_937922175.1 uncultured Gemmataceae bacterium | reverse complement strand
TTCGAGGATGAATTCGGCCGCGCTCGCCAACCATCCCTCACGATCCGCTCCGTTGACTTCCAACCCGAGGCGGCGGAGCAGCTCTTCGGTCGCCTGCCGCAGAGGCGGAATCGACGTCAATCGTTGCGTGAATTCCCGGCTTGGAATGCGATCTCCGACCGCAAATGATTGACCGCTCTCGAACCACTCGACCACCGAACGCAGGCTTTTCACCTCAAAGTACTGGTCGAAGACATTCTTCACTGCCTCGGCTGCGATCTTTTGCAGTACCCGGTCTTCGTAACCGTCGTCTTCCGACAGAGTCAGTTCGATTTTTCCGCGTGAACTCGGTAGGACGGCGAGCAGGTCGCTCATACGAGGGACGGCCGAAGACTCGTGGTGGAGCACCCCTCGGCGTTCGGCATTGGAGATCAGGTTCTCCATGTTGGCGATCGACATTCGAACACTGACACCTGATTGCTGATTGATGGCAGGACTCACCCGAGCCACCCGCGCCATCTCCTCGATGATCTCCTGCATAAAGCGTGGCACCTGAACGGCAACGCTGTCGCGATCTCGCCAGGCCTCGGCCTGGGTAATGGCCATGCCGATCTCCCGCGTCAGCGGATAATGGGTCCGGATGACACTCCCGATCCGATCTTTCAGCGGCGTCACAATTCGACCTCGATTCGTGTAGTCTTCCGGGTTCGCGCTGAAGACCAAGCACAGATCGAGACACAGCCGGATGGGGAAACCCCGGATCTGGACGTCACGTTCCTCCAGCACGTTGAACAAACCGACTTGAATCTTCGGCGCCAGGTCGGGCAACTCGTTGATGCAAAAAATTCCGCGATTGGCCCGCGGCAACAAGCCGTAGTGCATCGTCATCTCGTCCGACAGATATCGTCCTTCGGCATGTTTGATCATGTCGATTTCGCCGATCAGATCGGCGATCGTCACATCCGGTGTCGCGAGCTTTTCCGAATACCGCGCGTCCCGACCCACCCACGCGATCGGCGTCTCGTCGCCCTTTTCGGCAACCAACTCGCGAGCGTATCGGCTGATCGGTGCGAAGGGGTCGTCGCGGACTTCACTGCCGGCCACCACCGGAATGGCTTCGTCCAACAATGCGACGAGTTGCCGCAGCATCCGTGTTTTCGCCTGACCTCGTAATCCCAGGAACAACATGTCGTGTCGCGACAGAATGGCATTTTGGATTTGCGGGAAGACCGTGTCGTCATATCCAAGAATGCCCGAAAAGATCGGTTCGCCGCGGCGGAGCTTTCGGATCAAGTTCTGACGCATCTCCGTCTTCACATCCACCGGACGATAACCGCTTGCTTTCAATTCACCAAATGTACTGGGGCGTTCCATCGTAAAGCCTGTCGTGACGAAATCATCGATCTGACTACTCTGGTCTCCTTCATGATAGTCATCGCGATACAAATAACCCGTGTGGCCGTTCAAGTTGCCCTTCGATCCTCGGTCGAGACGAAGAGGGTTGGCTATTCGCGGTTGACGAGGGGGTGATTGCATGGCAGACATGCGCATCACCAAGCCGTCGGCCGGGTGAAAGCGAGGGCAAGGCAGCGGAAGAGAGCATGGATGACCGTAACTGAAGCGATAGCGTTATGTTACGTAAAAAAATGAGACATCGGCTGACGAAATCGAATTTTTCCCAGCAAGCCGCTTGCCAGGTTAGCGGCGGATCGCTAAGAAGCGAATCGCTCGAGGTCCGATTCGTCGGAGAGACATCGCCGAACGTTGGTCGAGAACGTCGGATGCGTCGCACTCGACCCGATGAGATGTGGCGGTGAAGGGTCGGCACGCGACGCAAACTTTTTCAATCCGAGAGGGACTTTTCCATGTTTGCTGGAGCTTCGCAGGAACCGGCCCGGATGCTGCCGGGCGAGGCCGATCCATGGTGGCTGCCCGAGTGGCTCCGTGACGTAGTTTGCTCTCCCCAGTCCGCGAAATCACGCGACGACGACAACGACGAGGACGAAGACCTCGACGACGACGAAGAGGACGATGAAGAAGACGAAGACCTCGACGAAGACGAACTCGATGACGATTTCGACGATGACGACGAAGACTTCGATGACGAAGACTTCGATGATGAAGACCTCGATGACGAAGACTTCGATGAGGACGAAGACTTCGACGACGAAGACTTCGATGATGAAGACCTCGACGAAGACGAAGACCTCGACGAGGACGAGGACGAAGACGAAGACGAAGAATGAGATCGGCCCTTCGCGGAAAAACTTTCGTCAATTTGAAGCCAAGGCGGTCCTTCGCCGAGAACCCGACCGCCTTCTCGGAACGACGAGGAACCGACCAGCTCACGCCGTGACGGTCCCTGGTTGCGTTCGACAATCGGTCCCGTTATACTCACAGGTGAGGGGATGTGCGGCGTCTCGCCGATGTCTCAACGGACCTCGTTTCTGGTCGTCCAGGGGAAGTCATGGCCAACTCGAGTAACCGTCCGCAGCAGCGTCCTGCCTCGGCCTCGCGTGTGCCGACCTTAGCCGAACTCGCCGAGAAATCGCAACTCGATTTCGAGCTGGAGTTTTTCGCAGGTATCCTCGATCTCGTG
>CAKZUU010000317.1 GCA_937922175.1 uncultured Gemmataceae bacterium | reverse complement strand
CTGGCCATCACTTTTACCAACAAAGCCGCCGGCGAGATGCGTCAACGGATCGAGAAGTTGGTTCCTGGTTCTCGACTTTGGATCAGCACGTTTCACAGCCTGGGGTCACGATTGTTGCGGCAATACGCCGACCGCCTCAATTTGGACCGGCAATTTACGATCTATGACATGGAGGATCGCAAAAAGCTATTGAAAGAGGCCTACGAAGCGGCCAATGTCTCGCGTTCCCGCTTCTCGCCGGATGTGATCGGCGGAGCTATCAGCCGGGCGAAAAACCAGCTCCTGACTCCGGAACGCTATCCCGCCGACGACTTTTTCAGCGAGACGGTTTCGCGCGTGTATGCCATCTACCAGCGTCGCCTGCGAGATGCCCACGCGGTGGACTTCGACGATCTCCTCTTGCTGCCGGCCTTGGCTCTCCGTCATGACGCGGAGCTACGGACCGAGTTGCAGCAGCGGTTTCGCTTCCTCCTCATCGACGAATACCAGGACACCAACGGCGCCCAGTATGAAATCGCACGACACTTGAGCCTGGGTCACCGTAATATCTGCGTCGTCGGCGATCCCGATCAAAGCATCTATAAATTTCGCGGGAGCGACATCCGGATCATTCTGGATTTCGAGCGCGATTTCCCCGATGCTCGGACAATCACTCTGGAAAAGAACTATCGCAGCACGGGATCGATTCTACAAGCCGCCAGTACATTGATTGCTCACAACCGACAACGAAAGCCCAAGAATCTGGTAACCGACAACCCTCAGGGACGACCCGTCAAGGTGCTGGTTTTCTCCGATGGTTTGGAAGAAGCCGATCGAGTCGCCGCCCGAATTCGCCAGGCCGTGCAATCGTCGCAACGACAGTATCGTGATTTCGCCGTTTTTCTGCGCACCAATGCGTTGTCGCGAACGCTCGAAGCGGCCTTCGTCAAACACGGCGTGCCTTACCAAATGGTGCGTGGTCTCTCTTTCTACGAGCGCAAGGAGAACCGCGATATCTTGGCATACCTTCGGCTCATCGTGAATCCGCGCGACGATCTCTCCTTCCTGCGAGTCGTCAATGAACCATCACGAGGCATCGGGAGAACAACGTTAGAACACCTCAAAAACTATGCCCAGCCTCGCGGTCTTAGCCTGTTGGAAGCGGCTTCCCAGATCGAAAAGATCTCGGCGATTCGAGGCAAGGCAGCGAGCGGACTTCAGCAGTTCGTCCGACTCATCAACGGCTTGCGGCAACTCCTAGACGAACCGCCCGACGAAATCGTGCAGCAAGTGATTGAGCGCAGCGGCTACGGCGCGATGCTCCGCGAATCGGGCGACAAGGAAGATGCCGAGCGGTACGAAAACATCAAGGAACTCGTCACCGCGGCCTCTCAATTCGTTCGCGACGACTCATCACGCACTCTGGGCGATTATCTTGAGACGTTGGCCCTTGCGAGCGATGTCGACGCGTGGGATGATCAGAGCGACCACGTCTCGGTCATGACGATGCACGCCGCCAAGGGACTTGAATTTCCTGTGGTGTACATCCTGGCGGTGGAGCAGGGGATCCTCCCTCACGCCCGGAGTCTGGACCAACCAGAGGATATCGAAGAAGAGCGGAGACTCTGCTTCGTGGGCATGACACGCGCGAAGGAAGAATTGTATTTGTGTCAAGCGAATTTCCGCGAGTTTGGCGGCCTGCAGCGATACGCCATCCCCAGCGATTTCTTGACGGAGATCGAAAACGTCGTCGAGTACGAAGACCTTCGCTCCGCCACGACTCCCGCCGCCGCGGCTCAGTATTGGCGTGGCTCAGGGCATCCGGGAGCGCGTTCGGGATGGGTCGACGCAGGAGCGGTACCGCCCACCCGCCGACACGTGGGCAATTCCGCCTTCGTCGTCGGCGCCATCGTCGAGCACGAGGAGTATGGCCTCGGTCGGATCGTTGAGATCAGCGGCCTGGGGGCACTTCGTCGCATGCGCGTCCGCTTTCGCCACGGTGAAAAGGTCTTCGCCGGCGATCACGTGCGATTGTCACTCAGCGAAACGGATTCAACCGACCGGTACGATCATTAGCCCCGGCATCTGCCGAGAGATTCCCGAGTTGCCATGCCGCGGACCCTCAAACTCGAGTTTTTGGCGTCATCACCATTCACGCATCGGAGGACCGGTGGTGTTCACGATTTCTGCATTTGCGGACGAAATTGATCCTGATCCGATGAAGCAAGTCGCGGTGCTCAAAGCCTGTGGCGTTCGACACATCGAATTCCGATCGATCCACGGCACAAATGTCCTTGCGTTGACCGATTTGCAGGTGCGCGAGTTTAAATCGCTGCTGGATGCCGAGGGGTTCGCCCTCTCGGCCATCGGCTCGCCGATCGGCAAAACGGTCATTGATCAACCATTCGACTTCGAATTGAAACGCCTGAACCGTGCGATCGAGTTGTGTCGCCTGTTCAACACGCGGAACATCCGAATTTTCAGCTATTACGCTCCGGAGGGAGATACATGGGAAAATTGGAGGCAGGAGGTAATCGACCGGATGCGGGAGAAAGTCCGATTGGCGGAAAAGGCTGATGTACGGTTGATTCATGAGAACGAGCACCGAATTTATGGGGAGTCGCCGGAGCGGGTTCGTGATCTGTTGACAACGATTCGCCAGCAAGTGAGCGATCGTTATTTTGGTGCGGCCTACGACCCGGCGAATTTCGTTTTCTGCGGTCATGACCCATGGGAGGGCTGGTTGGCGTCGCGAGATTTCACCGTCCATTTCCACATCAAGGACTGGAAGGCCGGCGGCCCCCACGGCGTTCTCGCAGGGGAGGGCGATGGTCAAGTTCCCCGAGTCATGGCCGATGCGATACAACGAGGTTACAACGGATTCGCCACCTTGGAACCGCACCTGCTCGGTGGGGGTCCCACGGGAGGCTATACCGGTCCGGACCTATTTCCCAGAGCCGTCGCGTCGTTCCGCGCCATCTTGAAGCAAGTTGGCGCGGTGGTCACCGATGAAGCCGACATGCTGTCCTCGGGATAACGATGTTGAACGTTCATGTGCGGATCAACGATGCCTTGACGGGGCAGCCCGCTGCCTGCCGATTACGCATCTCGGATCTCTCAGGTCGTCATTACGCGCCCTTAGGATTCTCGGTCGATTTCCCCCGAGGCCGGAATGAAGACGTGGGGGGCAGACTCGCACGGGGGACCGAATATTGGTTCTACATCGACGGTGCCTGCGAGATTCCGTTGCCCAGCGGCATCCCACTGCTCGTCGAGGCGTGGCGCGGTCCGGATTTCCCTTCCCTCCGCAGAGAAATGACCCTGCCCGAAGGTCAAATGGCCATTCGATTGTCTTTCGAGAGATCGGGAGTTACTTCAGCACGAGCATGGTATGCGGGAGACCTGCGTTGCCATTTCCTCACACCCCACGCTGCTCTACTGGAGGCACAAGCCGAGGGCCTTTCCGTCGTGCAGTTGTTGGCCTCGGAAACCGTTTTCCCCGCACAGGACGGTCTGTCCTATCCGATTGCGCCGAACCTCTTGGCATTCAGCGGCCAAAAACCGTTACTGGAAAAAAACGGCAGCCTCGTCTGTGTGAACACGCTGAATCAACATCCGGTTCTGGGAAGTCTGAGCCTGTTGCATTGTCACCGCCCCGTGTTTCCGCTTCGGTTCGGCGGACCGGAATCCACGGATGATTGGTCGTTGGCCGATTGGTGCGATCAATGTCATCGGAAGCGAGGTTTGGTCGTCTGGGTCGACCCGTTTCACACGGAGACCGGAGTTCCCGGCGAGGGCTGGGCCGATCTGGTTCTGGGCCGCATCGATGCCCTGGAAGTCACGCCCGAGTCGATTCGCCCCAAAGAATGGTATCGTGCGTGGAATGCAGGACTGCTCGTCGCGCTGGTGGGCGCCAGCGGTAAGGACAGTAATCGCGTCTGTCTCGGGGCGATGCGCACCGGCGTCCCGATCCCGGACGACGTCGGTTTTTCGTTGGAATCATGGATCGAGGCGGTTCGTTCGGGCCGGACCATTGTGACGACGGGGCCCATCATCGAGGTGGAGGTTGACGGGCGACGGATCGGTGATTCGCTCGAGCTTCCCGAGCCGGGCCATGACCTCCCTGTGCAGGCGACCCTGCGATCAGCCCACTCCCTCCGCGGAACTCTCGAAATCATCATGAATGGGAATAGCGTTGTCCGAAGCGAAATTTCCGGCGATGAGGCGACCCTTCGTTCGATGATCAAGGTCGATGAGCCGGGATGGTTGTCGGCTCGATTCGTCGGCCAGACGATCCGTAGCCAGTTCGCGCATACCTCTCCGGTTGCAGTATTGATCCGGGGGGAACGCCGGCGTGAAGCAACCGCGGTGACGTATTTTCAACGACAAATTGAAAAGACGCTCGAATGGGTCACCCATAAAGGGAGATTTGAGAAACCCCGACGGCAGGAACAACTTCGGGCCTTGTTGCAGCAGGCGTGGGACACCTTAAACGTCGGCTCGTCGGTGTGAGGGGGAAAGGTTTGTGCGCCGTCGACGTCTCCTGCTGCCGATCGTCATACCCCTGGTATTGCTGGCCATCGGCACCTTGGGCTTTCGACTGATCGAAGGGCCCGAGTGGACCTGGCTCGAGGCCTTTTACATGGCGACGATCACGCTGACGACCGTCGGATTCATGGAGGTGCATCCGCTCTCGTGGGCCGGTCGGCTTTTCACGTCGATCTTCTCCCTGTTTGGAATCTTCACGTTGTTTTATCTCGCCACCCAGATCGTGCGCTATGTCGTCAGTGGCGAGATTCGATCCGGTTGGGGGAAACGACTCATGGAGCGTCAATTAGCGACAATCAACGATCACCTCATCATTTGCGGATTCGGGCGGATGGGTCAGCAAGTGGCTCGCGAATTCGAGCGAAGAGGCCTCTCCTACGTGGTCGTCGATCGCGACGCAATGAATTGGCGTCAAGCGTCCCGCCCCGCGGGGCTTTTCGTTCATGGCGATGCCACACTCGACGATGTCCTGAAACGGGCGGGGGTGACACGAGCGCGTTCCCTGATGACCGTGGTCAGTTCCGATGCCGACAATCTGTACATCACCATGAGCGCCCGCCTCTTGAATCCGAAATTGATGATCGTCGCTCGTGCGGAAGACCCTGCCGCCGACGAGAAGCTTCGGCGGGCCGGAGCCAATCGTGTGGTGTCACCCTATCTGATCGGTGGACAGCGGATGGCCCAAGCGGTGCTTCGGCCCACGGTTTTGGAGTTCATCGATTTGGCGACTCGAGCCGATCGCTCGTGGTTGCAAATCGAAGAAATCGAGGTCGCACCAGGCAGCGCCTTGGCCGGCAAGACGTTGGAAAACTGTCGCTTACGGGAACAGCAAATCAATGTCATCGCCATCCGCGGTCCGGGCGGCGAAATTTCCGCGACTCCCTCAGCGAAAAGTGTCATCGAACCGGGAAGTATCCTGATCGTCCTGGGGCCTCGACCGGCGCTCGACGAGCTCGAAAAGCAGACGGCTCCGTCTCCCTCTTCGACGCCCCAAGAGTCGTAATCGACAATCAGAGAAACCGGGCCGGATGGGCCTCGAAGAGTCGAGATCATCGCGAGGGACGGAGATGGGCTGTTTTTGTCGATAATGGGCCATTCATAACGATTTCAACTTTCTCACCTGAGGTTCGAAGCCGCTTGCTTGTATCGAGCTCTCGTCGTAAGAATTCCCGAACTCACTTCGGCGCGAACGGGGACAAGCGATGATGACGGAACGGATTGTAGGTCAGGGCATCACATTCGATGACGTTCTGTTGCTGCCGAGCTACAGCGATTTTTTACCACGAGATGCCGACGTTCGGACATCGTTGACGCGGCGAATTGGGCTAAATATCCCGATTGTCTCTTCGCCGATGGACACGGTGACCGAAAGTGATTTGGCCATCGCGCTGGCGCAAGAGGGAGGGATCGGCATCATCCATAAGAACATGTCGATTCAGCAGCAAACGCGCGAGGTGGACAAAGTTAAGCGGAGTGAGAATGGCATCATCACCGACCCGATCACCTTGCCCCCCGAGGAGACGGTAGGCACGGCACGTCGCATCATGGAGCAGCAGCGCATCAGTGGCGTGCCGATCGTTGTGGAGGGGGGCTATCTTCGCGGCATTCTCACTCGTCGCGACTTGCGCTTTTTAACGGACAACAATCAACGCATCTCGGAGGTGATGACTAAAGAAAATCTGGTGACGGCGCCCGAAAACACGACATTGGAGGCGGCAGAAAAGATTTTAACGGAAAATAAGGTCGAGAAACTGTTGCTGGTGGACGATGAATACAGACTGAAGGGGTTGATCACGATCAAGGACATCGACAAGCAGATGACCTTTCCCTACGCATGCAAGGATCAGCGAGGCCGTCTGCGAGTCGGCGCTGCCGTGGGAGTCTATGATTACGAGCGTGTCGAATCGTTGATCCGGGCGGGAGTAGATGTATTGGTGGTGGACTCGGCTCACGGCCATTCGCGGAACGTGATCGAGACCGTCCGTGAGGTGAAACGACAGTTTGGCATCGATGTGATTGCCGGCAACGTGGGGACATACGAGGGAGCCAAGGCGTTGATCGATGCGGGGGCCGATGCGGTCAAAGACGGGATCGGCCCCGGATCGATTTGCACGACTCGAGTCATCTCGGGCGTGGGTGTTCCACAGATCACGGCGGTCCTGGAATGTGCTCGGGCGACCCAGCCCGCTGGAGTGCCCTTGATCGCCGACGGCGGCATTCGCTATTCGGGAGACATCACCAAGGCGATCGCGGCAGGGGCGAATTCGG